>JBGURT010000057.1:0-8950 GCA_045132115.1 Kiritimatiellia bacterium | reverse complement strand
GAGCGCACGTTCGAGTTCTCCCATCTCGTCGTTCACCGCCATCCTCAGCGCCTGGAAAGTGCGCGTCGCCGGATGATGTCCGCCATGCCGCCCTATCGCCTTCTCCACGATCTCCGCGAGCTCCGCCGTCGTCTCGATCCGGCGCTCGCCACGCGCCTTCACAATCGCCGCCGCGATCCGCCGCGCACCACGCTCCTCGCCCAAACGCCAAATCACATCCGCGAGCTCAGCCTCGCTCCAGCCATTCACCGCATCCGCCGCGCTCAAACCATGCGTGCGGTCCATCCGCATGTCAAGGGGTCCCTCGCGCAAAAAGCTGAAGCCACGTCCGGCGTCATCCAATTGAGGAGACGACACGCCCAAGTCCAAAAGGACTCCATCCGCTTTGTCCCAGCCGTTTTCATGTGCAATCCTTTCCAAATCCCCATGTTCGCCTTTCGCGATCTTCAGCCCCTTGAGGCCCATCGCGGAAACTTCCGCTATCGCCTCGTCGTCGCGGTCTATCCCCAACACCTCGCCGCCGCGTCTCAAGATCTCGCGCGTGTGCCCCGCGCGCCCAAGCGTACCGTCCACGTATCTGCCGCCCTGCCGGACCTCCAGCGCATCCACCGCCTCGCGCAGCAATACGCTCACGTGTTCCATCAGAAGCCGACCGACTCCAGCGCCGATCCGAGTTCCGCCTGATCCACGACGTCGGGCTTGAGCGCCGCAGGATCCCACAACTTCACCATCCGGACAGAACCCACCATCGCGACCGTCGTCGTCAGGTTCGCAAACCGAAGGAGCTTGTCGCTGACGCGGATTCTGCCCTGTACATCCAAAACGAGCTGCTCGGATACGGAGCCGATCGTCTGCAAAGCCTTCGCGAGCGAGGGATCAAACAATGCCCGTTCGCGCAACTTCGCAAGCCTCGCCTCCATCTCCACAGGCGGTATGAGGTTCAGGCATTTGTCCCGCGCGTCCGGCATTACGTAGACGTAGTCGGGAGAGCCCATAACCGCTCGCCAAGAGCTGGGTATCGTGAAACGGTGCTTCGGGTCAAGGTTGTAATCGCACCGACCAACCAATACGCCCGATTGCGTTCCAGCCGACAACGCGGCACTCTCTTTGCTCGCTTTTGACATTTTCTGACAATATTATACACTTTTTGACACCGGTTTGTCAATAGGGTATTTTGTTTTTCTTGAAAAATTCGCAAAAAAAAAAGCACTGAGCGCCGGGTAATCAGACCTCGGCGCTCAGTACTTTAGACAACAATATTTTAACGGCGTCAAACGATGAGCATGCAGTCGCCGTATGAGAAGAACTTGTAGTTCGCGCGCACTGCCATTGCATAAGCGCAAAGCATCCGTTCGCGACCGGCGAGGGCGCTCGTCATCATCAGCAAAGTCGACTGCGGAAGATGGAAATTGGTGAGCATCGCATCGCAAGCCTTGAACTTGTACGGCGGATAGATAAAAATGTTCGACGCCCCGCTGCCGGCGGCGATGAGACCGGTGTCGCCCTCGGCGCGTTCGCGGCTCGCGACGGTTTCGAGCGTGCGCACCGTAGTCGAACCGCAACAGAAAATCCTGCCGCCGCGCGCACGGCATTCGTTGATCGCCGCCGCCGTCTCTGGCGTCACCGTGAACGCCTCGAAGTCCATTTGATGATCCTCGATGTTTTCCGCCTTTACGGGGCGGAAAGTTCCGGGCCCAACATGGAGCGTAACGGCGACGCGCTTGACGCCCTTCTCTTCCAGGCGGCGGAAAATTTCTTCGGTAAAATGCAAACCCGCGGTGGGCGCCGCGACACTGCCGACATGGCGCGCGTAAATCGTTTGATAGCGTTCGCGATCGGCCAGTTCCTCTTCGCGCGTACCCTCACGCTTGACGTACGGCGGCACTGGGGTATGGCCGAATTCATCAAGCAGATCCATCAAGGGCCGCTCGCAAACGAACTCTACTTTCCACATCCCGATTCCCGAGAGCGGCGCAAGCAGTTTCACTTTGAGCTCTTTGTTCGGGCCGAACACGCCAATCTGTCCTTCGCGGCATTTGCGACCGGAACCGATCATGCAATTCCAAACGAGCTCCTTCACGGTCTCCGCCTCCGGTGCGGCGTTGATCATGAGCACTTCCAAGGCTCCCCCTGAATCTTCCCACGAGCCAATGAGCCGCGCCGGGAAAACCTTGGTGTCGTTCACGACGAGAAGATCGTTCGCGGTAATGTAGTCGGGGAAGTCGGCTATGTGCTTGTGCTCGAGAACTCCGGTGTCGCGATGGAGCACCATCATTTTCTCGGTTCCGCGCACTTCAGCCGGATGTTGCGCGATAAGCCGTTCGGGCAAAGGATACCAAAATTGCGAAGTCTTCATGGTTGCTATTTAGATCTTGGGAACGCCACGCGATTGCCTGGCATAAAGCGCAACGCGTCTTTGAGCCTGAGGCCCATGCATAGAGCGGAAACCTTGGATGGCGCGAGTCCGGTTTTTTCGGCGAGGCGATCCATTGAAATTCCGTCCAGCGGAACTTCGCGCATGATGATCGATTCCTCGAGCGAATAGCGCGGAGCGGCGCAATCGGCGGACGGAACAAGTTCATCCGGCGGCGGCAGATTTTCTATCCCGAGGTCGCGGCAAATGTCGTCGGCATCACGGATCATCAACGCGCCGTCGTGGATGAGATCGAGACATCCCGCGCTCGCCTTGGAGTCGACCCGCCCGGGGAGCGCCATTACTTGACGACCCAAATCCAGCGCGTCACGGCAAGTGATTAGCGTGCCGGATTTCGCAGGCGCTTCAATCGCCACGACAGCCTCCGAGAGCGCCGCCACGATTTCGTTGCGGATCGGGAAGGTAGTCGCGTCGCAGGAGCGCCCGAACGGAAATTGGCTTATGACCGCGCCGCCGTTTTTTATCATCGCCCGCGCGAGTTCGCGATTTGCGTCCGGATAGAATTTGTCGAGCGCAGACCCCAAAACGCCAACCGTCGCGCCGCCGCCTTCGAGCGCACCCTTGTGCGACGCGCCGTCGATTCCTACAGCCAAACCGGAAATGACACACACACCGCGCCCGGCAAGGCCCTTCGCGATCAGAAACGCCTGGTCAAGTCCGTATTGGCTTGGCTTGCGCGTGCCAACGAGCGCGACGGTGCGGCCCTTCAAAGCTTCAAGCGAACCTTTGACGTAAAGGCACAACGGATAGCTTTTGCAATCCTTGAGACGTGCCGGATATTCCGGATCTACCGCAGTGACGATTTCCACGCCATAGCGCTTTGCAAGCGCGAGTTCGCGCGCGACATCTATTGCCTCGCCACTGCGCGAAACCTTCATTTCCTCCGGAAGCGCTTTCCATGCCGCGGCGGCACTGCCGCAGGCGGCAACCATCTTGGAGAGCGCGACCGAGCCGATTCTGTCGGCAAGATTGAAGGCAATATGCGCTTCGCGTTCGGTCATTTCCGGATTGGCAGCCCCAAGGAGAGTCGAACTCCTCTACCAAGCATGAAAAGCTCGTGTCCTAGCCGATAGACGATGGGGCCGTAGAGTTGTAAACTGGCGTGTATTATACCAAAATTCCGGCTCTTGTGTCAAGCCTGATTTTGCGATTCTTTCAGCGCTTGCGAAACCGCGAGCATGCGGTCGGCGAGGTCCTCGAAGCCAACATCGTTGGAGTATACCTCCTTGTAGCAAGCGTAAGCCTTCTCGAGATCGCCGGCGGCTTCGGCGCAAAGACCCAACTGATAGACAATCTTCTTCTTGAGCTCGTCCATCGTCGGGATCTGATCGCGCGCAGTCTCGAGCTGCATGACGCCCATGTCGATCTGATCCTTCGCGAGGAAGCACATCGCTAGGTAATAAAGCGCCCAGAGACGATCCTTCGGCGACTTTTGCGCAAGCTGCAGATGCTCGAGCGCCTCGTCATAGTATCCGTAGGTGAAGTACTGCAACCCGAGCTCGTAGCGAAGATGCAAATCGTTGGGGTAGCGCTCGACGCGCTGCGCGAGGTCGTCGAACACAAACTGGTTCTTCTCCGCCTCCATGTTCGCGGCGCCCTCTTCATCGCCAGCGGCCTTGAGCTCCGCGATCTGCTGATCGTAGTAGTTGACGCGATTCTGGCTGAGCATGCGGTCGAGTTCCGGGTCCATGGCGCCCGCGGCCTCGATTGCCTCGGTGAGAGTCTGCACGGCCTCGGCGAAGCGCTTGTTCTGCGAATAGAGACGCGCCAAAGCGCGCCGCGCATTCATGTTCTTCGGCTCGGCGGCGATTTGCGCAAGCTTCTCCTGGATGAGCGCCTCGGCGTCGTCTCCGGTGATGACGGCCTTGTTCGCCTGGTCGAGCTTCTTGGCCTGTTCCTTGTTCGCGATGAGATTCTGGAATCCGCCCTTCTTGCCGGCGGTCGCTTCCCAGCCCGCGCTCATCGTCGCACGCGCCTCGGCGTTCTTCAAGAGCGCGAGCACCCGCTGGTCTCCGGGCTTCATTTCCGAAAGTTTCTGGAACGCGTCGCGAGCCTTGTCCCAGCGTTGCGCCATCGTATAGTAAGTGGCGACACGCTCCAAGAGAGCAGGATCGCGATTCGAGCACTCGTACGCCGCCTCGATCGTAATCGCCGCGTGGTCGGCCTTGCCCGCCGCTTCCGCCGCCTTTACCGCACACTCCATATTGTCCGGATCGAGCGGATTTTGCTTGAGAAGTTCCTCTGCCTCCATCATGGCTTCCGCCGCCTGGCCTTTCTTGACGAGCCCGGATATTTTGCTGCGCGCCATCATGTAGCCGATCTTGGCGCCGAATCCGGCCTTGCCGTTCTTCTTGAAATTCGCAATCTGCGCCGCACGCAAAAGCTTGCGCGTCTCGAGAACGTCCGGCGCCGCCTTGATCGCCTCCATGAGCATGTCTACCGCAAGCTCGTACTTGCCCGACTCCAAAGCCTGACGTCCGCGATTCGTGAAGTTCTGCGCCTTTTGTGCCAAATCTACAGCCATGATGATTTCTCCTTGACTTGTTTGCTTTAAGTGTTTTGCGGACCGGGCTTCACGGCGAAACCGCAAGCCGCTCGTCCTCGGCGAACGGCATCGAACCGGGAGCCTTGTACGTCTTGAGCATGAAGTGCGTCGCCGTGGAAATCACGCCATCGATCGTCGAGAGGTCCTGCGCCACGAACTGCGCCACATCCTGCAGGCTGTCGCCCTTGACGAACACGAGAAGATCGTACGCCCCGCTCATCAGGAAACATGCCTCGACCTGCTCGAACTTAGACACTCTCTCCGCAATGCGACCGAATCCCGAATCGCGCTGCGGAGTTATCTTGAGTTCGATAACCGCTCTTACTTCTGCCATTTTTGCCGCCCTTTCCTGTTGCAGTAAATTACCATTGCATGGCCACGACATCATCCACGATCTTCCGCGCGAGGATGTCTGCGATTCTGCCGCTGGCGTCGCGCTTCGCGGTCAGCTGGTCGCCGTTTGCCATGATCAAAGTATCGGCCTTGTACGTCTTGTTGTTGATCAGCACCCTGCCGCGCTTTTTGTCCACGACCGAAACTTGCGCCGTCATCGTCATCACATAGCTTGCCAATCGTTGCCCGGAACTTCTCGCACCCTTGCCCATGCTCGCCCCGGCGCTTTTCACCACGCCCTGAATCTCGATCGCGCTATCGCCAACGTCGCGGATTTTGAACGTCCCCTCGCGCTGGAACTCGCGCAAAACCTGGCGCGTCGTCACCGCGCCGAGCTCCGTCACGTCGCTCTCGTTGCGAAACACCGGAACCGACACCGTGCGCATATCCTCTGGCGTCTTGTTCGTCCACTGATACGAGGTCTTGCAGCCGCACAACGACACCATGCAAAGCACCATGGCCACGGCGGCAAAACGAATATACGAAAACTTCTTCATTCCTGTTCTCCTAGTTCGAAAGCCACAACTTGTACCATTTGGGCTTGGCGTCTTCCATGACTTTCTGCAGCGCCTGTTCCTCCAAGGCTTCGCGCTCCTCGATATAGGAATTGAGCCAATCCGGAGTGTCCTCGGCCACCTCAAAAGGCTGTTCCTCTTGTCCATCGTCCCTCGTACCTTGTCTTTCGCCCCTCGTTCCCTGTTCCCTGTTCCCTGCTCCCTGTTCCCTATCCTCAGCATCGCGCTTCTCCGCTTCTTCGAGCTCGGCGAGACGGGTGCGCGCTTCCTCGGCGTGTTCGCCTTCGGGGTATTCTTCAAGATAGAGCTTGTATGCGTTTATGGCGCTACGGCGCGTACGGGTGCGCGAATCGTAAAACTTGTTGCCAAGGTAGGTCGCGGTATCGAGCCGCGCACGAGCCTCGGCAAGCCACTTCACGTAATCGGCGCGCTCCTCGATTGTGCAGTCCGACCTGATCGCCAGGCGCATGAAATCAATCGTGTCACGGATGCGGTCGCGGTTGTAGGAATGTTCCTCGATCAGCATCATTCTCACCTGCGCTTCACGATGAAGAGCAATCCGCGCCTCGTCGGTCTTCGGCCTCAGGTTGCGCAGATTCTCGTAGACGGACACCGCCTCCGGATATTTTTCTTCATCGACGCGCAATGCGCCGATCGTCAGCATCGCCTGCGGCGTGAACTCCGCGCCGGGGCAGCGCAACACCAGCGCCTCGTAAGCGCGGCGCACATCCACCGTATTCGCAAAGCGGAAGAACACGATGCGCTTGCCGTCCTCGCGCATCTTCTCGCACATCTCGTAATTCTTGCGCGCGATGGCGTCGTAATCGCACTTCGAGGAAAAGAAGTCCATGAGATAGCGGTATTCTTCGCAGGCGGCGATTGCGTCGCCATCCGCCTCTTCGAGCTGCGCAAGCTTAAGCTGCGCGGCCGGAGCCTCGGGAGCCGATGGCCACGCCTTGACGAGCGCATCATACGCACGGCGCGCCCGGCCGATGCTGCCGTCCGCCGCAAGTTCGTCGGCCCACGCCATTTGCGCCGCAGCATCGTCCATCTTCGGTCCCGTGAACCAAGAGAAGAACCCAAGCGTCTTCTTCTCGGGCTTGACGATCGATGCCTCGGAATCAAATCCCGGATAGGCGTCGGTCGCATATCTGACGCCACCTCCCGGACCTACGCCAGCCTGATTGATGCCCTCTCCGGCAAGACCGCTTGCCGACAAAATCGCCGCCGCAAGCGCGCCAAACTTTGCCAGCCGAAAATCTACACACAAAAATCCGCGTTTCATATCTATAATTATACCAAAAATCGCGCGAGATTACAAGTAGGCAAGAATGCCGCACTCAGTCGAGCAAGCCGAATTGACGCGTTTTTTCTCACTTTTTACGCGCTTTTGCCAACATAGAATCGGCAATATTGAAAACTCCTGCCATGAGCGCGCCGGAAATCGAGTGCCAGGCGCAGGAAACGGCGGCGGCAACTGCGGCTTCGGGCATGAGCGGAAAATGCCGAGTGGCCAATACGGTCGCGAGGCCTGCGTTTTGCATGCCGACTTCTATCGATACCGTCCTGCGTTTGGCCTTGTTGAAGCGCGCGACAACGCCTGCGAGAAAACCGAGCGCATAGCCAATCGAATTGTGCAGGAATACTGCGGCGAAAACGAGCATCCCGGACGACGCAAACTTGTCGCCTTGGGCAGAAACAACGCCGCCGACTATGGCGGCAAGAGCCAAAACCGCGATTCCGGGCATGATCTTCATGATCTCGCCATACGACTTGCGCGAACCAAAGGCGGCATTGAGCGAAAAGCCTGCGACGACCGGCGCAATCGTCACGATAAGGATGCTCTTGAACATGCCAATTGCATCGACCTCGATTGTTTCGCCGGCGAGAAACATCATCAAAAACGGAGTCATAAACGGCGCGACAAGCGTAGAGACGGAAGTCATCCCGACCGAAAACGCGACATCGCCCTTGCACAAGTAGCTCATGATGTTTGACGAAACGCCGCCGGGACAGCAGCCTACAAGGATAAGCCCAACGCCGATTGCCTTGGGGAGGCCCATTGCCGAAACGAGAAACCACGCCACTAGCGGCATGATCGTAAACTGCGCCGCTGCACCAATCGCAATATCCCAAGGACGCATGATGAGGATGCGGAAGTCTTCGGCTTTCAGGGTCATGCCCATGGAAAGCATGATGAGACCGAGAATTGATGTCTGGGTGGTGCCGCGCACCCAGTCGAAAGCGCCAGGCACAAAAAACGTAAAGACGGCAACAAGCGTGACGACGATTGGAGTCCATTTGGCGAGAAAAGCGGAGAGCGACTGAAGAATCTTCATTTTCCGTAATCAGCTAGAATTTTTGCGAAATACAAATTGCGCCCTACCCGTTCGCGAAGCTTTCCGCGAAGAAGCAGGCGCACAAGGAAATGCAGCGGCCACAAGGCGGCAAGAAACTTGATCTTTCTCTCCGTTCCCCGTTCTTTGTTTCCTGTTCCCCTACTTGCAACCCTATGCCACAAGGCATACTGCGGAGGCCAGGAAATATCTGGATTGCCGAAGCGTCGACCTATTCCGGTTATATGCCAGACGCTCTTCTCGCCTTTTGGCGGCAGATTCATAATATTACCCATGTCGTTCCAGACTGGAGAGAGGAGCGAGGAATCGTCTTTCAGAATATCGTTCAAAGCATCTTGGTCTGGATGCGGAGGAATGCCGTTCTCCGCAAAATAGCGCCGGACCTCGCTTACGAAACCGCGTTCGCGCAACTTGCGGAGATTGAGGATGCACACACCGGCGCAACCATAGCCGGGCGAGCGGGCGACAGATTCAAAATCATGCACCCATTGCGCAGAAACATTCGGATCGGCAAGTGCGCCAAGTTCTAGAATATCACGGTTCCAAATGGTGTCGACATCACTGTAAAGTACAGTATCGACATCAGGCAAAAGATCGGGCAAAAACAGCCGGAGATACGTCATGAACGATCCGTTCCAGGGACGAAAGCCAGTCGTGTCGATATTATCCATCGCATGAGCGTCAAACTCATGAATCACAAGCCGGG
>JBGURT010000056.1:0-6461 GCA_045132115.1 Kiritimatiellia bacterium | reverse complement strand
ATGCATGTCAAGGAGATCGACTGCCTGCTCATTTGCGAATCGGTGGCGTCGGCGCTCGACTACGCCTGGAACAACCACGGCCTCGTGCATTGCGATTTGAAGCCCGAGAATATCATGATAAACCAAGAGGGTATGATCAAATTGATGGACCTCGGGATTGCGCACCGCTTCGAATACAAACCGGGCGGCGAACAGGAAATCCCGGACCAGGTGACAGGTACGCCTGCCTACATAAGTCCGGAGATGGTCTACGGCGACCTCGAGCCCGATTGCCGCGCCGACATCTATTCGCTGGGCGCGACGCTCTACCACCTCGCGACCGGCAAAATGCTTTTCGAAAATATGGATCCGGTGGATACGATGCGCGCCCATTGCGACGACAACATGCAGTCGCCCGACCCCAGGCGCATAAGGCCGGAGCTTTCTGAAAGTTTCGTGCGGCTCCTGGAAGCGATGCTTGTCAAGAATCGCGAGGATAGAATCCAGACCTGGGGTGACGTGATCGATATGTGCCGCTATGTGGAAAACGGTGCGACATTCAATCCGCGCGCCACGACCGGGGCGAGTTCCATCAAACTAGACTGACGCGATTTTGCGGGAAAGGGGAGCAGTATGAACAAATACGGCAAAGTGTTTTGTGTCGCGGCGGCGATTGCATCGGCGGCGACGGCCGGCGAGACTCGTCAGCTGGGGATTCTCACGCCGCCCGCATCTCCCGCGCCGCGCATCAATGCCCCGGCGCGCTACGGCGCGAGGCCGGGACGGCCGATTCTTTTCAAGCTCCCGGTCGTTGGCGCGGAGCCGATCGAGCTCGCGACGGAAGGTTGGGATTCCGTCGACGGGATGCTGGACTTCGACCCCAAGACCGGCATCGTCACCGGCAAGATCGACAAACCGGGAGAGTATGAGGTCGGGTTCCATGCGCGGAACTCGCATGGCGCCGCCACAAAGTTCGTCACTTTCGTGATCGGCGACAAATTGTGCCTTACGCCGCCGATGGGCTACAACTCGTGGAACGCCTGCTCGGACGGGGTGAGCGAGGAGAAGATGCGGCTGGCCGCCGACAAGATGGTGGAGCTTGGGCTCGACAAGCACGGCTATTCGTTTTGCAACATCGACGACTTCTGGCAGAAGAATCCCTCCGCCGCCCAGGACGACCCCACGCTGGCCGGACCCGAGCGCCACGAGGACGGCACGATATGGCCAAATTCGCGCTTCCCGGACATGAAGGGACTTGCGGATTATATCCATTCCAAGGGGCTCAAGGCCGGGCTTTATTCCAGCCCCGGGCCTTATACTTGCGGCGGCTGCACGGGCAGCTGGCTCCATGAACTCCAGGACGCGAAGACATACGCCAAGTGGGGTTACGATTACCTCAAATACGATTGGTGCAGCTATACGGGCGTCGCGACCGGCGAAGGGCGCGATTATCACGCCCGGCCGTATTTCCTCATGGGACGTTTTCTCGCCATGCAACCGCGCGACATCGTATTTTCGCTCTGCCAATACGGCGAGGGCGACGTGGCGACTTGGGGCGAAGCGGCGGGCGGTCAGTGCTGGAGAGTTTCTTACGATGTGAAAGACCGCTGGGAGCACGTGATCGAGCGCGGGCCTAGCGCCTGCGGGAAGAACTGGTTCCATTCCAAGCCCGGGTGCTGGAACGACGCCGACATGCTCGTTCTGGGGCGCACGGTGTGGTCTGAAGGACGCCTCACGCCCAACGA
Organism: Kiritimatiellia bacterium; assembly: GCA_045132115.1. GTDB lineage: Bacteria > Verrucomicrobiota > Kiritimatiellia > RFP12 > UBA1067 > UBA1067. Next base: position 4,737 of record JBGURT010000056.1, on the reverse strand, counting down.
ATGCTACACGCACATGTCGCTTTGGTGCATGATGGCCTCGCCCTTGATGATCGGCTGCGACCTTTCGCTCATCGACGGTTTTACGCTCTCTTTGCTCACGAACGACGAGGTGATCGCAATCGACCAAGACGAACTTGGCGCCGCCGCCGCGCCCGTATTGCGTGGCGACGGATGGGAAGTCTGGGCAAGACCCCTTGCCGACGGTTCGTCGGCCTTTGCGCTGGTAAACACTGCGAGCGACGAAAAAGTCGTGACTTTCTCCTTTGCCGAACTTGGCATGCGCGGCAAGTGGAAGGTGCGCGACCTGTGGCGGCAGAAGGACGAAGGGGAGTTTGAAGGCGCTTACGGTTTTGGCGTGCCGGCGCACGCGACGCACCTTGTGAAATTCACGCCCTTGGACGGAGCGGGTCTCAAGCCCTGCCTCAAGGACATACGCGACAATTATTGGCGCCTTCCGTTCGATCGCGACCGTGCGCAGGCAAAAGGCGCCGCCGCCCCTTGCGATACGTGCGATTGACCGCAATTCTTATCCGTTGGTAAAATCAACATGTTGATTTACGGATTTCAACACGTTGATTACCGTAAATCAACACGTTGATTTCTGTAAATTGACACGTTGATTTTTGTAAATCAACCTGTTGATTTCTCTGCCGACTACGCAGTGCAGGATAGTTTGGTTGCTTTCGCTTTTTGGAGTTTTGGAGTATTGGAGTTTTTTAGCCACAACCTCCTACGCCATCCACCTCCGCCGAGGCTTCCTCCTACGCCAAGGATGGCTACGGAGGACAGGACGGAGGACAAGTAGCTACGGTGGTCGAGAAGGACACAAAGGCGCGCGCTAACGTCTTGTGATTTGATTAGATTTTTGGTGCAATCTTGATGTGATAATCTCACTTGCCTTTCAGCGCGATTTTTGGTATAATATAAGGAAAATGGTGATTTTGCGCAATAAGGAGGCAAAATGAAAGAGATTGCAGGCGACCTCATCGCTCGCGACATGAAGATCGCGATCGTGGTGAGCCGTTTCAACAGTTTTCTCACGGACCAGCTCGCGAAGGGTGCGGTCGATGCATTCGTGCGCCACGGAGGCGAAGAGAGCGCGCTGACGCTCGTGAAGGTTCCCGGGGCATACGAGATTCCGCTCGCGGCGGCGAAATTGGCCGAAAAGGGCGGCGTCGACGCGGTAGTGGCCTTGGGCGCGGTGGTGCAGGGCGCGACGCCTCATGCCGCACTCATCAACGGCACGACGAGCGAGGCGTTCGCTAAGATTTCGCTCAAGACCGGAGTGCCGGTGTTGGATGGCGTCGTGGCGGCGGAGAACCTCGAGCAGGCGGTGGAGCGTTGCGGCACCAAGCAGGGCAACAAGGGCGCCTCGTGCATGCTCGCGGCAATCGAAATGGTCAATGTGCTTAAAGGGCTGAGCGCTGAGGGCTGAGGGAACGGGGAACGGGGAACGGAAAAGAGCCCGAGACCCGAAACCATCAAAGAATCAAACTCAAAAGAGAAACGAAAATGAAAGAAGTTAAGAAAGTTGCGTTTTTGACCGCCGGCGGGCTTGCGCCCTGCCTTAGCTCGTCGATCGGGTTTTTGATCGACGAATACACGAAGAAGGCGCCGCAGGTGGAGATGATCGGCTACATCAACGGCTACAAGGGACTTTTGCAGGGCGAGTCGATCCCGGTCACGGCGGCGGTGCGCGAGAAGGCGCTGGTGCTTACGCGCCACGGCGGCAGCCCCATCGGCAACAGCCGCGTGAAGCTCACGAACGTCAAGGACTGCGTCAAGCGCGGCCTCGTCAAGGAAGGCGAAGATCCGCTCAAGGTGGCGGCGGACCAGCTCGTCAAGGATGGCGTGGACGTGCTGCACACGATCGGCGGCGACGACACCAACACGACGGCGGCCGATCTCGCGAAGTATCTCGCGGACAACAATTATCCGCTTATCGTCGTGGGCCTCCCGAAGACTATCGACAACGACGTGTATCCTATCCGCCAGTCGTTCGGCGCGTGGACGGCGGCCGAAGAGGGCGCGAAGTTTTTCGCGAACGTGGTGAAGGAGAATTCCGCAAATCCGCGTGCGCTCACGATCCACGAAGTGATGGGCCGCAACTGCGGCTGGCTCACGGTGCAGACGGCGATAGAGTACCGCAAGCTCATGGACAAGATGGAGTTCGTGCCGGAGTTCAACCTTACGCGCGAGCGCCAGGAGGTCCATGCGGTGTACATCCCCGAAGGCGGCATCGATTTCGCGGCGGAGATCCCGCGTCTCAAGGCGATCATGGACAAGTGTGACAGCGTGAACGTGTTCGTGTCCGAGGGCGCCGGCGTGAAGGACATCATCGAGCAGATGAAGGCGCGCGGCGAGGAAGTGCCGGTGGACGCGTTCGGTCATCCGCGGCTCGACAAGGTGAACGTCGGGCAGTGGCTCGGCAAGAAGCTTGCCGAGGAGCTTGGCGCGGAGAAGGTGCAGGTTTTCAAGTCCGGCTATTTCGCGCGTGCGGCGGCACCGTGCGAGCGCGACCTGGAGCTTATCGGGACTTGCGCGCGCAAGGCGGCGCAGTGTGCGCTCGAAGGCGTTTCTGGCGTGGTGGGCGAGGACGAGGACAAGGGCGGCGAAATCCGCGCTTGCGAGTTCCCGCGCATCAAGGGCGGCAAGCCGTTCGACACCTCCAAGGAAGAGTATGCGCAGCTCCTGAAGGATATCGGGCAACGCTAAACGCAAGGGAAAAGACCGGATCATGGACAAAGGCGTAATCATCGAGTACGATTTCACGGCGATCGACGGCGCGCAGTTGCTTTTCGATACGGCCAAAAAATTCTTTGAAGATCTCGACGGCATCAAGCTTGACGCCGGAACCGAGGCGCGGTATCTCGCGGGGCAGAATTATCTCCTGGGGCTGACTGCGCTTTTCTCTACGGTCAAGACGAAAAAGACGGCGGCGAAGGCTGCGAAGGATCTGCCGGCGGCGTTCCAGAAGGCGCTCAGCGCGAAAATCGCCGCCGACGGTCTCGCGCCGGCGTTCGTGAAGGCGGTCAAGGCGCTGGAGGACAGGGGGCTCAAGATCGTGATCGCGACCCGCGCCGACATCGCGACGGTCAAGGACGCGTTCGCGCCGGTGCTGTCGGATAATGTGAAACTGTATTTCGAGAACTCCATAACCTACGGCAACGTGAAGTGGGACGCATGGCGCCGCGCCGCCAAGGAAATAGGGGTCGCGCCGCAAATGGCGGCGGCCGTCACCGGTTCCGGATTCGGCGTCAAGAGCGCGCTTCTGGCGTCGTTCCATGTGGCGGCGGTGCACTCGCCGCACGTGGCGTGGCAAGACTTCGGGGGCGCCAATTACGTCGGCGAGAAATTCGACAACAAGCTCGTGGAGCGCGTGCTCAGGACGCTCAGGGTCTAAGGGCGGCGACATGGACGGAATCGACAGGCTGCACGACATAATGGTCAGGCTGCGCGACCCCGAAAAGGGTTGTCCGTGGGACAAGGTGCAGACGCTCGAGACGCTCAAGCCGTGCGTCCTCGAGGAGGCTTACGAGCTCCTCGCGGCGATGGACAATCCCAAGGACAAGGACAACCACGTCGAAGAGCTCGGCGACGTCTTGCTGCAGGTGATGTTCCAGGCGGTGATGGCCGAGCAGGAAGGGCGGTTTACGTTCGACGACGTGGCCAATGCGGTATCCGACAAGCTTGTGCGCCGGCATCCGCACGTTTTTGGCGATGTAGACGCGAAAGATCCGGCGGCGGTGCTCAGGAATTGGGAGCGGATCAAGAAGATGGAGCACCGCAAGGAGAAGCGACACAGCGCGCTCGACGGGGTGCCGTCCACTTTGCCGGCGCTTTTGAAGGCGCAGAGAGTCCAGGAGAAGGCCGGGCGCAACGGTTTCGAGGTTGACGACGCGAAGATCGAGAGCCGCACCAAGGAAGACGAGGTGGGGAATATGCTTTTTGCCGCCTGCAAGCTTGCGCGCCGGCTGAAGGTGGACGCCGAGAGCGCGCTTGCCGCCGCGACGGAGCGTTTCGCCGCGCAATTCAGGAAATGGGAACAGAAGGCGAAAAGAAAAGCGAAAACCGCGAAGTGATAGTTTCGCTGGGCTCGAACATCGCGCCGCGCGAGGAATATCTTGCGTCGGCGCGTTTGCTTTTGTCGGAGCTGCCTGAAACGCGTTTGGTGGCCGCCTCGTGCGTAATCGAAACGAAAGGCGTGGACGTGCCGGAGGAATTCCGCGACCAGGACTTTCTCAATCAGGTTTTGATTCTGGAGAGTTCGCTTTCGCCGCTCGATTTTTCGCGGCGGATGCATGGGATTGAAGACCGGCTGGGGCGCGTGCGGACGGTGAGAAACGGCCCCAGGACTATAGACATAGACCTAATAAAGTTTGGCGAGGTGCGCATGGAGAGCGCAGAGCTGACACTCCCGCATCCACGCGCGAAGGACCGCGATTTTGTCATGCGCCCGCTCAAGGAGTTGGGCAAGATTTTATAGTTTGACGAGTCAGGGCCGAGGGAGAGTTTTAGCGCAGAGTTAGGCAGAGAACGCTGAGGCGCCTGTCCTCCGTAGCCGATGGCGCAGGAGGAAGACCCGAGACCCGGAATTAAAAAAGGGTATTGATTTTTGGAGGTGGAATATGATATAATACAACAACCTTTTGGAGAGATGGCAGAGCCTGGTTGAATGCACATGACTCGAAATCATGCATACCCGCAAGGGTATCGGGGGTTCGAATCCCTCTCTCT
>JBGURT010000055.1:0-8570 GCA_045132115.1 Kiritimatiellia bacterium | reverse complement strand
TACGGCGAGGACGCCGCGCTCAACTATCGTCTGGCGCATTCGATCGCGTATTTCATCGAGCATGGCGCCGGCGAGGTGCGGTTCCGTCCGTTCGCGGACCTGAAGCGCGATTACCTGCTTGCGCTCGTGGAGACGCAGGACATGCGGCTTGCGACCGTCGCCGCATTTAGGAACAACGCGAAACTGGTCGAACTTTTCGTCACTGAATGGCTGAAGTTCTACAAAAATATGTAGGACGCCTCGCGCCAAGTCCAACGGGTGCGTTGCACCTCGGGAACGTGCGCACGTTCATGATAGCGTGGCTTAGGGCGCGTCAGCAGGGCGGCAAAGTCATAATGCGTATGGAGGACCTCGACCATCCTCGCGACAAGCCGGGGGCGGCCGCACAGGCGATTGAAGATCTCGCGTGGTTGGGTTTCGATTGGGACGAGGAATTTGTCCAAAGCGAACGTAAGGATATTTACCGTGTGGCGCTCGAAAAACTGAAGGCGAAAGACATGGTATACGCCTGCACCTGTTCGCGCAAAGATGTCGAAGCGGCGCAGAGTGCGCCTCATGCGGGCGAGCAGCTTTTTTACCCTGGCATTTGCCGCGAGAAGCATCTCGAGTGGACCCCAAAAGCCTGTTGGCGTTTCAAAACTCCAGCCAATTCGCACGTCGTCGTGGAAGATGTTTTTGCCGGCAAATACGAACAGACGGTTGACGAAAAACTTGGCGATTTCCCGCTTGCTCGCGACCAATTTGGCGCAGGCTACACGCTTGCCGCCGTGGTGGATGATGCCTGGATGGGCGTAACCGAGGTTGTTCGTGGCGACGATCTTCTTCCGGCTACACCAGCGCAGATTCTTTTGCAGCGTGCGCTGGATTTGCCGACCCCGCAATATTGCCATGTGCCGTTGCTGGTAGGACCGGATGGACGTCGTCTCGCCAAGCGCCATGGCGATACGCGCATCGCGAATTACCGTGCACAGGGCTTGAGCCCAGAGACTATCCTCGGAAGCCTTGCTTATCTCTCCGGCTGGATTGATTCTCCACGGCCAATTGCGCTCAGAGACCTTATTCCCTTCTTTTCGCTGGACGCTACAAATCCGCGTCCTCTGATAATCGACGATCAGGGAATTATCAGAACCTTGGTATTAAAGTCGGTAAGGCGGTAAAGGCGAAGGGCATTCCAGTTGGCGAGCCGGAAGCAACCATGGCTTTCCGCGTTGCCGACACGCTCTGGGTAGGGAGTGCCGTGGATGCCATAACCGGGCAAATCAAGGCCTATCCATGCGAGGCCCACGGGATTGTTTGGCCCGGGTTCGAAAATGTATCGTTTTGCCTTGGACTCAAGTTCTGGGTTTGCGGCGGCAGAAGGGGAAGGATCGGGCGTATAAGTGTAATTCGGGTTCTCGATATGCGCGACAATCTTTACCTCGCCGTGCGGCGGCAATTTGCTTTTTGACGCCGCGATAGAACAGGGAAAGAATGCGAGTGTTTTGCCGTTCTTGTCGAGGCAGATTACTTCGCAACGAGAGAGACTCACCTTGACGATCGCCGCCTTTTCCGCAGGAGACGGCTCCTCGTACATGGGTTTGAAAGCGGGAATGCGTATTTTGTCGCCGGCCTTTATGTTGTTCCAATCTTTGATGTCTGGATTTAGTTTTTCGAGGCATTTGCGCGAAACATGACCGCGCTCTGCGAACATTTCTTTGATCGACTCGTAGCCGAAGTATTCAAGGTTTGCTTTTTCTTCAGGGGCCTGGGGGATTTCCACAAGCTCGGCGAGATCCGTTTGTGTCACCGTTTCGCATTTTAGCGGAAACCAAGTCTTGGGGATCTTGCGACCGGTTTTTTCGTAGAGCTCCTTGGCGCGGCGGGATTTCGGTCCCCAAGAGCCGTCGACACAGTTGACGGAGAATCCCGCCGCTTCAAGATGGCACTGCGCATTGAAGTGCTCGTTCGTGGCAAAAGGAATAAAATCTTTGCCTGTCGCCAAAGCTGCCGCAAGCAATAGCGCAGTCATATCAAAAAGCCTTGGAGTATTTCATCACAATCTGCGGTATTATATCCGCCAGACGGATAGGCCAAAGGCGCGTTGGCAGTTGAGACTCCAGAGGCGATGAAATGAATTCGGGGAGATCTGGAAGGAAATCAAGACCGGTGAGTTCTTCAAGATCGTCGATCGAAACCAGATAGCGTGCAGGATAGGCGTCGTACGCGATGGTCTGCGGCAAGACGACCGCGAGCGCTCGCACATCGTATTCCTCTTGCGCGACGACAACCATGTAGAAGCTTTGCGGTACGTCGATGCGTCCTTCGGCGATGCTCTTCGTGTGGGGAGAAGGTGAAATGCTTCCTACGATGACCCAGATTTCGCCATAGCGGCTTGTCCAATAGTCGGCGATGCGGTGCTCCATGTTGCGCCATGGTCCGCGATTGAGTTCCGCAGTCTGCGGAGATATATTGGTCATCAGGAACGTGCTGCGTTGTGCCGCTTCTCCGTAGCGCGTGGCGATGGCATAATTGGGTGCCATGTGGCCGCGGTCGTAGCCGCTGTTCTTGTAGTCGCCTGGCGAAGGGGCGCGATCTACCTTTACATCGCGCGAGAAGTTTGGCCTTTTGCCGGCTTCATATCGTGCGTCTTTGGTCACATGATAGGCTACCCATGCCGGATGGCCAAGGCTGTCGCTCCAGCCTACTATGTATTCGCCGCGGTTCAGAATCTTGATATCGTCAGGCGCAGGGGCGGCGTTGCGACGTGGAGTTCCTGCGAAGAGAATCGCGCCAGATGGTGCCGGAGTGTCGTATTCGTAGACGCAGTCTATGCCGGTAAGGCCGATAGAGTCGGTAATGTCGGCTACCGGATTGCCGATGAATTCAAGTGCGGCGGCAAGCGCAGAATAGTTCTGTTCGTAACGGTCCAGCCAGGCGCGGGGATGGTGAACGAACCATTCACCCGCGGTGGCATAGACTGCAAGGGCGATCAGGACTGCGCAAAATCTGACGATCCGCGCCTTCCTGTTTGCGCCATTGCGTTTTTTCGGTTTTCTGCTCACAGGTCGCCGAGTTCGATGCGGATAGTGCGGCTTTTCATGGCACCGGTGTTGATCTCGTGATCGTCATCGGCGCCGTGGCGCACAATGCCGTCGTCCCGGTTGTCCGGAACGACAATATTGGCGCCGCAGGCGGGGCAGAGCGTCGCCTCGCCGATCATGTCGAGCGTGGCTTCAATCTCTGTCCCGCACTTTTCGCAGCGGAAGCTCGTGAAGTTTGCCGAATCGTCCATCTTACTTTCCCATCTTGGTCGCACTGCGCCATGCGTAGTACTTTTTGAGCTTGAGCTTCTTGGCGGAAGCTTCGTCGCAGAAAATCCATGCATCGTTGTGCATCTGCAACGCCGAAGCCGTGCAGAACTGACTCACGCCGCCCTCGACCATCTGCTGCACCGCGTTCTGCTTGTTTTCGCCGAACGCGAGAAGGATGATCTTCTTCGCTTCGCAGATCGTTCCTACGCCCATCGAAAGGGCGCGCGTGGGGACTTCATTTTCTTTGCCCTTGAAGAAGAGACGCGCATTGTCCTTGATCGTGGAGGGTGTGAGGTAGACGACGCTCGTGCGGCTGGAGAGGCTCGTGCCGGGTTCGTTGAACGCGATATGTCCGTCGGAGCCGATGCCGAGAACCTGGATGTCGATGCCGCCGGCTTTCTTGATCTGATCCTCGTACTTTTTGCATTCGGCCTCGGGATCCTTGGCCATGCCGTTCAAGACATGAGTGTTGGAAATCTTGATGTCGATTTTCTCGAACAGATTCTTGTTCATGAAGTAGCGGTAGCTCTGGTCGTGCGTTCCGGGCAGGCCGACATATTCGTCGAGATTCCAGCTCTTGACCTGCTTGTAGGACACCTTCTTTGCCTTGACCGCCTTGGCCATTTCATTGTACATCAGCACCGGAGTGGAGCCGGTAGCGAGGCCGAGTACGAGCTTCGGGTTTTCCTTGACGGCATCGGTGATCATCTGGGCGGCGAGCTTGGACGCCTCTTCTTTGGTCTTGCAGATTACGATTTCCATTTTTGTTTCTCCTTTTGGTTTTTGTTTGGTTTGAAAATGGTTATTCGATATAGAGGTCCGGAACTTTCGCGGGAACGCGAGATTGCGGCGCATTCTCATTCTGGTTCGGCGCGGGTGCTTCTTCAACCGCCGGAGCGGAAGGAGTCGCGTTGTCGGAATTCGTAGTTTTGTAGAGGGCGCGCACGGTTAGCGCCGCTATGAGAATGATGCAGGCAACGCCTGCGCCTAGAATCACGAGGCGCCAGTTGATTTCAATTGGCGGCAACTTAGGCAACGGAACGGGCTTGCGAAACTCGCGGTTCGGGGTTGTGCGCGGAACATGGGGCTCCGGTTGCGGGATTTTGGGCTCTAGGCTTGTGGCGCGTGGAGGCGTCAATTCCTTATGTTCTGTTTTGCGCACTGCAGGCTTCTTGGGTTCGTCTTGCGTGTTGTTGAAAATCGACATGAACTCTTCAATCATTTTCTGGACTTCTGCGATGTCCAGAGTCTTGCAAAGCTGCTTTACGAATCCGCGCCCGTAGATAGGTGCAGGGATTCGCTTGAAGTTCTCGATTTCCATTTCGGCGATAATCTGGCTCATGATATGAGTCTTCGCCGAAAGTTCGCTAACGCTCAAGCCTTTGGCTTCGCGTGCTTCTCTCAAGGTTTTTCCGAATTCCATCTTTGTTTTTCTCCGTTACGGGTCCGCGAACAGGTCGTCTTGTGAAATGTAAAATCCGTTGCCGCCTTCATTTACGGCGGTGTTTTTGGCGCTTTCTTCCGGCGGGGCGACGTGGTCGATCTCGGTCTGCGGCATCGCAGAATCTTCCGTCGAGGCTGACGATTCGCTACCTTTGTTCATGATCGCCGTCAATTCTTCCGGTGTCATCAAGATCGAACGCGGACCGGCGCCGGTCGATTGCGGTCCGATAATCCCCATTTCCTCAAGCTTGTCGCACAATCTTGCCGAATTGTTGTAGCCTATTCCCAGCCGTCGCTGGAAATGGGACACCGAGGCGCGTTTCGTATTGATAATGACTTCAATCGCCTTGCTGACCAGATCGTCGTTCTTGGCTTCAGCATGTGCCGCAGCGGCAGGCTCCTCTTGCCGTTCCTGGTTGTCGGGGTCGTCTTTGTTGCTCGCGAAGGGGTCTTCGATTCCGGCTTCCTTGACACGGCCGAGTTTTGTTGCGAATGTTTGGTCGAATTGCGGATTGGAGTGTTCTTCGATAAATTGGGTGATGCGCCCGATGTCCGCGTCGCTGATGAGCGCGCCTTGGGCGCGGATCAAGAGACCGTCCTTGGATTTGAAGAGCATGTCGCCGCGGCCAATGAGGTTTTCGGCTCCGGAATCGTCGAGGATCGTGCGCGAGTCGATTGCGGTTGCGGTCTTGAATGCAACGCGTCCGGGGATGTTGGCCTTGATGGTTCCTGTAATGATCTTCGCATCCGGCCGCTGCGTGGCGAGGATGAGATGAATGCCGGCTGCGCGCGCTTTCGCAGTAAGGCGCGAGATGTGTGGCGTCACTTCCTTGGACGCCGCTTGCATGAGATCGGCCACTTCATCGATGATGATCACGATGTATGGCAGGGACTTCGGCATACCGGAATTTACAGGATTGTCGTCGGTGCCGAACATATCCGGCTGGGTGTAGATCTTGCGCGAATTGAAGTCTTTGATGTTGCGCACCTTGGCGCTTGCGAACAGCTTGAGGCGTTTTTCCATTTCCACTACCGCCCAAGCGAGAGAGTATACGACTTTGCGGTTGTCGGTAATTACCGGGACGAGCAGGTGCGGGATGTTTTCGTAGCTCTTGAACTCGACCGACTTCGGGTCCACCATGATGAGCTTCAATTGCTCTGGCGTGCGCGTCATCAAAAGCCCGTTGATGATTGCGTTTAGGCAGACCGACTTGCCCTGGCCCGTGGCGCCGGCGACGAGCATGTGCGGCATCGTGGCGAGGTCCGCCACGAGATCGCGTCCGGCGGCGTCTTTGCCGAACAATAGCGGCAATTCGTACCGCGCGTTGCGGAATGTATCGCCCTCGAAAATCTCGCGGAAGCTGATGCCAACGGGTTTGGTGTTGGGCACTTCAATGCCTACGTTGTCTTCGCCTGGTATTGGCGCCTCGATGCGGAGCGACTTGGCGTGCAGCGCACCCATGAGGTTGTCGCTCAATGCCGTCACGACATTATAGCGCGTGCCGGGCTTGAGTTTTACCGCGTACTTGGTCACGACCGGACCTTCAACCTTGTACGAAAGGGTGGCGTCTATCCCGAAGAGACTCAAGGTGTCGATTAGCCGCTTGGCCGTGGCCTCGGTGTCGCTGTGGTCGGCTTTGGCATTGGACACCGGCGAGAGGAGATTGACAGGCGGCAAAAGATACGGTCCCTTGTCCGGCACGCCCTCGCCTGCGGCTACGGTTGAATTGGGGGCTCGGGTTCCCGGTTTTGTGGCTTTTGGCAATTCTCTATTTCCAATTCCAAATTCCCTGGTCGTTCTTTTCGCTTCGCGTGCGGCTTCGCGCGCTTCTTCTTTCTCAAGACGCATGCGCTCTTTTTCGGCTTCGCGCTGGCGCTTTGCCGCCGCCTTTGCTTCGCGGATCGCTCTAAGTTGCGCTTCGCGCGGGTCTTCCGGAACGTCTAGCTTGTCCATCGAGGGAGGCGCATTCAGCACACCTCCTTGTGCCGGCATTTTGGCGCCGGCATTGCCGCCAAGCATGGCCCAGTAGTAAAGATCCTTGCATATCCTCCCGAGGTTCCCGAGCCCGATTGTCGAAATTACCGACCCGATCAGGATTACGAGCATGATGATGCTCGCCCCGAAATCGCTTACGAGCGGCGAGAGGAAGCGTGTCATCGCGAGATACCCTATCGCGCCGCCCATGTCGGGCGTATTGACTTTTGCTAGCATCTCGTCGGCAAACGGAATATTGCCTTGCGTCACTTGCAAGAGGCATGCAGAGGAAAAAACGAAAAGGATGATGAAGAATTTCCTTTTCCCGGTTCCGAGGCGTTTGTTCGCGAGGCGCAGGATTCCTGCGAGAATGCATACCGCGGGAATGATCCAGATTGCGAACCCGAAGATCAGATAGCCGTAGTACGCAAAGTAGTCGCCAAGGGCGCCAATCCAATTGGAGCTCTTCAATGGCGGCATTTGCAATACCGCAATCGCGCGCGGATCGTACGTCAGGAGCGCTACGAGCGGGAACAGGGCGAACGGAAAGAGCAGCCACCCTACGAGGCTGTTCGCGGCGCGCTTGGTATCCTGGTCAATTGTTCTGGAAGATGATGCGGTCATTGTGGTCCGGGTCTTTGCGGCTGTCTTCCTTTAGCGAATGGTAGAGAACGATGGCGAGTACCAATGCCAGAAGTTTCAGCCACCAATTGTGCGTAAAAAAAGCGAGAAATGTTTTCACGTGGTCTCCTTTCCGCGTTTCTGCCACCAGTCGAGAATGCGCATGGAGATGGTGCGGCGGTCGGCCTCGGTCTGCATTGCACGCGAAATCCAGCGCTTCAGACTGGGTTCGCGCTGATCGCCGGTGTAACGGAACAGTTTGCCGTTGTGCGCAACGGAAATGGAGCCGGTTTCCTCCGAGACGACCACGACGAGCGCGTCGGTCTCCTCCGAAAGCCCAACGGCGGCGCGGTGGCGCATGCCGCTGGCGATGAGATTTGGATTGTTGGATACCGGGAAGATGCAATGCGCGGCGGCGATGCGCCCGGCGCGAATCGTCATGCCGCCGTCATGGAGCGGCATTGGTGGCGTGAAGATGGTGCGCACGATCTGCTGCGAGAACACGGAGTCCAGCACGACGCCTTCTTCTTCGTAGCTCCTTAGGCTGATGCCGCGCTCGAAAGCGAGAAGGGCGCCCATCTTCATTTCGGAAAGCGCCATGAGCGTCTGAACTACGAGTTGGGGGCTCACACTGCCGTCGGGATTGTATTTGGGACGCTCGAAATATCCAAACGCCCCAAGTTCCGCGAGCGAGCGGCGGATCTCCGGCTGGAAAATGACAACGGTAGAGACCGCGAGATAGAAAAGGAGCGATTGGATGATCTTGTTGAGGACGTCGAAGTTGAAGAAGAAGGTGAGCGCGAAAGCTATAAGCGATACGATTCCCACGCCCATCAAGGCTTGCCCGAAGCGCGAGCCTTTGGCGCGTTTCAATACCGCGTAGATTACGAGATAGAGAATCGCAACCTGGATTATCGCTCCGGGAGAGATGTTCATGCGAGAAACTCCTTTATCGCATCGCCGTCGATTGTTTCTTCTTCAAGCAGTCTCGTCGCGAGCGTTTCCACTTTTGCACGGTTTTCTTCAAGCAGTTTCTTCGCCTTTGCGTAGGCGTCCGAGACGATCTTTGAAACTTCCGCGTCGATCGCGCGGCTTGTCTCTTCGCTGAAGGCGGGCGGCAGTTCCGCGCCGGAGAATTGGCTGGGTTCGGCAAATGCCTGGAAGCCGAACTTGTCGCTCATGCCGTATACGCAAACCATGCGGCGGGCGATTTCCGTCGCTTGACGTATGTCTTGCGCCGC
>JBGURT010000054.1:0-13164 GCA_045132115.1 Kiritimatiellia bacterium | reverse complement strand
ATCGGATGTAACCCAATCAGTTTCGATTCCGGCTGGCACCCACGATGTCCGTTTTGTTTTAAGTCAGCATAGCATGGAGGTGCCGTCGACGCCCAGCAAGACAAATTGGGCGTTCATCAAAGGTGTGAATTTCACCGAAACGGATGCACTAGTGTGGTCTGGCGAATCGGGGCAAAACGGCAATGGCCGCTGGATGGACGACAGCGCGGTATTTCCCTGGAACGATTCCTCAGCTGCCTATTCCAATGATCGGACAACAACTGTAACCTTTGGCGATTTGGCTGGCGTTCAATCGCCTGTGGTAACGGTAAAAGGTTCAGTAATTCCCGATACAGTCGAGTTCACTGCCACTTCCTCGGCATACACATTCGCCAAGGGTGATGACCAAGCCTCGATAACACTCCCTGATGATAGTTTCAGACCTTCAGGAAATGTCACGTTCAATGTCCCCGTAAAGATGCAGGCTTCCGATTTCTACGTAGAGACAGGCAAGGCCTACACATTCAATGCCCCATTCGGTCCTGAAGCCACTGCCACTTCGGGCTCGTTTGCACCATCAACGCCAATAGTTGTCGGCGCGGGATCAACACTGACCGTTGCGCCCGGCTCTGGCAACACGCAGACCTTTGAAAAATTCAACAATACAGGCACGTATTGGAGCACATCCAAGTTCATCGTAGGCGAAGGCACTGTGAGATTTATCGGGGCTAACAATGGCGGCAAAGGACTTTTTGGCAGTTTGCAGCTTGAGGTGGAGAATGGCGGCAATCTGGTATTCGAAACAGGCGACGCAACCGGTTACTCGATAAACAACAGTTCACTGACGGTTAAGCAAGGGGGCACAATTACATACAACATCCGCGACAGCCTCCGGCGAACAGTCTACTTTGCAGGGGGAAAAATGCTGCTGAAAGGCGCAAGCAGTGGACGTGGGCTTGATTTGATGAATGGATTGACGTTGAACGTATCGGCGGATTCCCAGCTCGATTGCGATACGTCCAACAACAGCAATGCCAAGTATGTGTATATGAGAAGCGGAAGCCCTTCGTTCAAGTTCTCGAATAACGCCAAACTTGTCAACAATGTGGTATATGTCGGCAATTCTGATTCGACCGGTGGCATCAACCTATCGGGCGTTGGGACGTTTGTGCAGAATGGTTTTGGCGGCGAGTCTCTCACTTATAGTGGAGCAACGGAAATTGGCGGTGGTGTAACGCTTGAACTTAATGCCGAGCACCAGAATGCCGGGGCTTACACAGTTGCCGGCGGTGCGAGGTTGACGGGAACAGGTTCCATTACCGGTGATGGTATAGTAGATTTGTCGGCCAGCAACGCCAAGTTGTGCGGGGGGCTTACTGTCAAGAACCTTTCTTTCGCAGATGGAGCGATGATGGGAGACCCTTGGAATTCTGTTTCGGCTACGGTAACCGGATCTCTTTCGACAAAAACCGATGGCGCGAACATTACGGTTACAAATGGCTATCTGGCTGTAGGCAAGGATTGTGATGTGTCTGGGTTCGCTACTGCGAACTTGACGATAACCGGGGCGTCGTTGGAGCTTGAGACTTCAATTGCCGTTTCAAACCTTTACGCGAACGGTTCGACGATTACATTGTCAAATGGCGCATCGCTGATTCAAACGGGGTCGCGCTCGCTGGATTGCTCCAAACTGAAAATCATCTTGAAGGATGTCCCGCTTGATGAGACAACTTTGCTGATAGCACCCGGAGGGCTCGCAAACTGGCAGCAGCTTGATATTGTCGGTCTTCCTTCCGGCAGTAGCCTCAATTATGATGTTGACAGCAAACGTCTCTACTACACGGAATCACTGCCCGAAACACCGGCCGTTGTGGATGTGCTGGTGGCGTACGACAACGGGGCGTACAATTACGTGACGAGCCGTAGCCGGACGCTTGAGGAGTTCGCCCAGACGCAGATTGATCGGATGAACGAGGTGCTGGTCACGAACAAGCTCAACCGGTTCTACTCTTACCGCTTGGCCGGAGTCTGCCGCGTCAATGAAGGTTATTCCGATATCAACAATGTCGCCACTCTGGTCGCGGAAGGGGAAGGACCTTGCGCTTCGCTGAGGGCGGCGCGTGAAATGTGCGGCGCGGATACGGTCACCTTGCTGGTGAATACAAGCGGCAGCACGCTTGGTAACAGTCTGCAAATCGACTATCGGGATGATGTTCCCGGTCAGCACGACTGCGCGTACAGCGTGTGTGCGATTTCGGCGGTCGATTCCAATAGCCAGTACACGATGATCCATGAAAACGCCCACACAATGGGCTGCGGTCACGCCAGAGAACAGTTCACGGCAGAGGATCTGGCCCTGGATCCCGAAAAGTACTCTTACGGCTACTATTTCACCGACGAAAATAGCGTGACTCGCCACACCATCATGGCTTACGGCAATAACGCCTCGCCGTACTTCTCGACCACTTCAAGCGAGTTTGGCTACAATCTTGGCAACCGAACCAACAACAATGCCCGGGTCTTGAAAGAAACGTGTGCGGATGTGTCCAGGTGGCGCAATACCGTGAAGCCGTTCGACAACGAGGCTATTGTGACGGTTGATGACACCGGTGAAGAGGTTGTCACTGGCCGCATGTTTGCCAACAAAATTTCCATTCGTCTTGCTTCGCCAATTGAAGGGGCAGAGATTTACTATTCGCTGAATGGCACCGATCCAACTTATGAAGAAGTCGAAAATGTTGACGAATCAGAGTATGTGTACCCATACACGAGTGACTATCCTGTTATCAACATCAAGGCAGACAAAACGCTTTCCGTCGCACTAAAGCCGGCTGGGGCCGATTGTCTCCTGCCGGTGCGCAAGGTCAAATTCGTCCGTTGCGACTTGCTTGCCAATGCAAGTGACGCCGCATGGCAGACGAGCTTGAAATTCCCGTGGACGACGGAGGATGAAACAATCCGCAGTTGCAATCATACCGACTATTCGTCGAAGAACAAGAAATGCACGACGCCTCTCAAGGCGACGATTGTTGGGCCCAAGCGCCTCTCGTTCAAGCACAAGTCTTACTTCGGCGGCGAGAGTGTTGCGGGCAGCAACTATTCGCATTTCGATGTACTCTTGGACGATTCTCCGGTGCTTGCGCAAACTGAGTGCAACAACAACTGGAGCGAGGCTTATGTGGATGTGCCGGAAGGGACGCATGAGGTGACATTCGTTTTCTCGCAACGCTATGCGATGAACAACACGGAAGGCGACAACAAGGGCGGCACGCCAGAAGCCGATGACGCAGTGTGGCTCAAGGATATTGTACTTGCAGATCCGGTCGAGCCTGCGGAATCCGATGTTGCTGATGTGATTTTCTCGAATACGAACGCCTCGCCCGACCAGGCGAGCTGGACGATTTCGGGGAATCCAACGCTCGCCATTCCCGCCAAACCCGCCGACGGCATAATCAATGGCACGCTCATAAAGATTCAATCGCTTGATTTCGGCTATGCGGGAGAGGATAACAAAGATGGTGCACACGCAAAGAAAATTGCAATAACGGACGGCACGACTACATGGACCTCCGCTTCCGTTGTGACGAACACGACCGATACTTTCCCATATAAAAACAATACCACACACGATCGGCTGGTGTATTCGTTTGTCGACGCGGATTGCATACTGGCAGTGGGCACGGACTATACGCTCAAGCTGCTTGATGCATCCGGAGACGAGATGTCCTCGATTCGTTATGTCTTGGTAAGCGGGGGTGCGAGTATTATCTCGGGGATGGACTTTACCAGTAGCAATACGACATACACTCCAATGATGCAGCTAAAGGGTGAAGTCGCGAAAACATCTTGCTTCGATTGGACGCCGGGAGGTGCGCCAACCGGTTGGTTTACTTTGTGGGGTGGTGAGAACCTAGGCGGCACGCATGAAAAAATCGGCCCCGATGGATTGACTACAAACCTGTATGTCACTTTCCGTGAAAGCAACGATGATGAAGACAAATGGCATCCATGGAATGGTAATGCAGCGGCAATGGGCGATTACACATTCCTTGTGTACGGGAATATCGACGAGGTAAAACCTGCATCCGGCAAGCTAGGTGTTCTCTGGGATATGGGATTCAGTGGCAATCAGAAAACCGTGCTGGTAAAAGATAGCGCCGGCAATGTAAAACTAGTTCAGGCTAACGGCAACACAATCACGCGGTGCATCAATGCAGGCCCCGTGGAAGGATACCATCTCTTTACAGTCCGGTTCAGCGAGGCCAATGGCGCATCGTTGCAGATAGATGATGGCATGGTGTATCCGGATTGCACGTTCACACAGATTTCCGGCACAGGCTTGCAAGTCGGTTCGATTCTTGGCGGGCTGCCAGGTGCCTTTGCGCGCGGCGACGGCTTTGCGGTTCTTAAGATGATGGCGTTCGACACCGATTCGATTCCTGCATGGCAGTATAAGCTTCTCTGCGAGGAGTATCCGGCTGTGATAAACCATGTACTGATTACGGTTGATAATGTAGAATACTATCGCCTTAAATATGCGATTCAGAATCTGGAGGAGAATGATATGTTCTCGGTTACTGATGACGTGGTAATCGATTTCGATGCAAGGACGATTTCCTCTCCAATATCGGGAGAATCCTACACGTTCGCCGAACTCGGTCAAGGTTTGACGTTAAGCGACAATGGCGACGGAACATATTCACTCGTCAGCGATATTGCCGAAACTCCGGTTCTTAGAATCAGCGAGATAATGCCCAAGCCGACTGATGACCGTAATCCCGGTCAGCGCGAGGGTATGGACGTGAACGGGCTTGAGTCCGGCTGGGTCGAAGTCGAGAACACGTCCGACAAGTGGGCCGATTTGAAGGACTACCGCTTTACCCGCACCAATCGCGGCAAGAAATCAAACCAGGCCGACTATGACAACTTCCCGTCGCGCCTCGTGCCGCCGCATGGCCGCGCGATATTCTATACCTCCGAACGCTACTCCAACAGCAAGAGCCAGAAGGATAGCGCATTCGCGTCCGGCAAGTTCAATGGCAAGCCGGCGATATTCGAGGATCACGGCAATATCCTCGTCTGGGGCGACAAGGTGAACCCCAAGAAGTCGCCGTTCGTGCGCCTCTACTATATGCCGAACGCCGAGACGACAAATGTTGTCGATACGGTTGTAATCCCGAGCGACTTGCCGGAAGGGTGGTCGATTATCGTTGGCGACGCAAAAGAGAACGAAGGTACGCGCCGCTGGATGTGTCCAACACCTACTCGCGGCGAGGCGAATACTCCCACGGACGGTCTCAAGCGCATCGGACCTAATGTCGGCCCGCTCTACGAAATCACTACGCTCAAGAAGACAGAAGTGGAGAATGAATTCGCTCTGCCCGTTCCGCCGGCAAAGCCAAATGAAGATTACGCGATTACTGTTGCCGTCAATCCGGTAATGAATCCGAACGGCACATTCAAACCGCGCGCTAAAGACGCCATAAAGTCGTTGAGGATTGTCTATCGTAGCAATCTTGATGACAGCACGCTTGCCACTAACGATGTCGATTTGGCGACAAAGGATACCGACAAGAAAGCGTGGGGCGACAAGTATACTGCATACATCCCGCAAACCGCGTTGCCTGCGGCGGGACATCTCGTCCAATGGAAATTCCTTATCGAGGATGACGAAGGAACGGTGTGGACTTCGCCCAGCTTCAACAACCCTGACGATGGTTACGAGTGGTACGGCACGATTGTGGAGCCTACGGCTGATCAGATGAGCGCGAAGTTGCCTACTTGGCATATGTTCGCGGTGGAGCCACATTTAACGCAGATGGACAAGGACAAGGACGATCAAAACAAGAATCAGGTCCCCAATTATGCCCGAATAGCAATCTACGACTCCTCGACCTCCAACTACTATGACTATGTGCGGATAGACCTGCGCGGCCATACGTCTGCAACCTTCAGGAAGAAGGGACATGGACTCCGCTTCGCGAAGGCGCATCCGTTGACGATGATGGATATTGTATCTGGAGAGCAGATCAAGGAAATCCGCAAGACCTCGCTCATAAGCGAATATGCCGATCCCTCGTATATGCGTCAAATGGTCGCGTTCTGGCTGTGGCGCAAGATGGACAATAAGGTGCCGTTCGACTTCCCGGTCCGTTGCAATCTGAACGGCGAGTTCTATCAGCTCGCGTTCAATTCCGAACGCTTCACGGACGAACTTATCGAGGACGTCTACGAATTCGACAAGTACGGCTACGGCTACAAGAATGTGGGAACGCTGAACAAGATTGACACATCAGCGGGCAAGATTGAAAAGAAGACGCCGGATGACGAAAACGAGACTGACACATCTGTGTTGAAAGATTTTCTCGTCGATCCTCTAAAGGCCAAAGGTGCCGCCGATTCGCACAGCGAAGAAAGCGCCGCTCTCACCAATTTTGTGGTCGAGAAGTTCAATCTCCCTGCTTGGATCAACTACCTCGCTTCTGCGCGCATCACGCAGGAAATGGACGACGTTTGGGCCAATGTCTGCGCCTATTACGACAATGCGGAAATGGAAGAGGGCGTTCGCGGGACCGATACTTGGATGCCGCTGGGCTACGACTTCAACCTCAGCTTTGGCCAGTTCTACATTGACGATCTTGCCGGCAATTCTTTGAATGGACTTACCGCCACCAACGATTGGTTCAAGTCGCATCCGCTTTATGGCGGCTGGACGATTCGCGCCCGAAAGAGTGAAGGCGGAACATTGATGGACGGCAACAATGGATTCGAGGCGGTATTGCAGTCGCCTAAGTTTCGTCGGCTCTTCCTGCGCCGTTTGCGCACGCTGATGGATCAGGAACTCAAGGAGCCGGGCACGCTTGAAGGCGCTACGCCATTCATATTCGAGATGCGTAAACTCGCGAACTTGATGCGCGATGATGCTGCGCTTGATAAGTCTAAATACCCCAATGATGAATCCGATGACGCCATTGATGTATGGAGGAATATTCCGGATGAGCGTCCAGCCGATATGGACGCAGGAATTGACGAAATCTGGTCGGATTATGTAATTCCGCGCCGTCAGCATCTCTACGTTACACACTCCATAACGAACACCGCTTGGGAGGTCGGCTACGCGTCCGACAAGAATGCCGGCATCCCCGAAGCGCAAAGTCCGTTTGAAGATTTGATCGGCAAGATAACGGTTGACGCCTCCAATCTCGATAATGGTGTGGTCGTAATCTCCAACGCCAACGATGAAGTTGTGGATATGAGCGGCTGGACGCTCGATACCGGGAAAGAGTGGACGCTTCCTTCGGGAACGGTATGCGACTCTAACGACTGCATCTATGTCGTAGCCAATCGACGCGCCTATATTGAAGCCAATAAAGCAACCCTCACCGATCAGGTGATTATCGGCAACGCCACATTCGGCACGGCGGCGGCGGAGAATCCGCTTGCGTATCCAGCGGCGGACACCTCGTCCGGCACCGTCTCGATAAGCGAAGAGCCGGTCGAGTTCAAGGCGGCAACCAAGGAAGAGGCGGCGGCATGGGTGGAATCGCTCACGCCAGCGCTTACCGAGGAGCAGAAAGCCGACGAACTTTCTACCGACTACTTCATGGTTGAAGCAAAGGAAGTCCAGGGCGAAAGCGGCAAGTATCAGGCGGTAATCAACCTTAATCCCGCTAAAGAGTCCGTATTGAAGCCGGAATTTGCCGACCCCTCTTTAACGGAAGAAGAGCCGGTAGCGATCGAGGATGATGAGGACGGCAAGAAGACGGTGACCATTACGCTCCAGAACGCCGTCAAGGGCCTTTGGTACGGCTATGAAGTGTCTGATGCGCTCGGCGAGGCGTTTGCGAACGATAATGACTCGTTCGAGAAGGCGACAGGGGCTACATTCAAGATGAAGAAGAGCACGCCGCGCGAAAACAAGGCGAGCGGCTTCTTCCGTGTGAAAGTACTTCCGGCAAAACCAAAACCATAATTGCGACAATCATTTTAAAGGAGACATGAAATGAAGTCAATAAGCATAGTTGCGATGGCGGCTACTTGCGCGGCCATGCAAGTGGCGGCAGCGCCGACAGAGGAAGAAGCGAAGCCGGCGGAGCCGGTTGCTAAGCAGCTGTTTTTCCAACGGCCGGTACCCCCTAAAAATAGGGCGGAGAACTTGGCGGACATGGATATAGAGCGTATCATGGCGCTAGCCGAAGATGGAGATGTGATGGCAATGCGCCTCCTTGCTTACTATTGCGCGAAAGGCGAGAATATCGAGAAGAATGAAGAAGCGGCGGCAAAGTGGTATAGCATAGCGGCCAAAGCCGACCATGTTGATGCGATGTATGATCTTGGATTTTGCTATGAGAAGGGCATAGGCGTAGAAAAGGACGAAAAGGAAGCAGTGAAATGGTATTTGATGGCTGCGGAACGTGGGTGTGCCACGGCCATGGTAAAACTTGGAGACTGCTATGAGAAGGGTATAGGCGTAGAGAAGGATGAGAAAAAGTCGGAGGAGTATCGCCAAATGTTCGATTCGTTGAGACTGAGACTGCTAATGAAGAAAATAGCGGAGGAAGAGGCGCGATCGACCGAGTTGAGAGATTCAAGGCGGTGGCGCCCGCCGGCACTACTACAGCGTAGAAGACCGCAAGCTCGCGAGGAGCAGGCGCGTAAGGCCCGCGAGGAACTGGAGCGTGATGATGAGTTTCGCAAGTCTGTAGAGGAGCGGCGCAAGGCTTGGCGTGAGGAAGCGGAGCGCAAGGCCTGCGAGGAGGCGCGTAGGGCGCGCGAGGATGATCGCGAACAGCTAAGAAAAGAACTTGAAGCGGTGCGTGAGGAGCTCCGCAAGGCTCGCGAAGAGCGCGAGCGTGCGCAGGAAGCGCAGAAAGAAGAATAAGGGCGGAGCAAGACACTGTTATTTGCGCAGGCGTTCGTCGAGAATGGCCGTCATTTCGGCGAGGCGCGAACTTTGCGTCGGGTCGTCGGCAAGATCGTGCGCCTGGAATGGGTCTTCCACGACATTGTAGAGGCGGACCTTCGCTTTTTCGCCGCCTTCGCGCATCCGGACGCGAAGGGCGACATAATCGCCGTCACGCACCATTTGCTGAAGACCGCGGACGTTTCCCTTCCTGGACTTGAATTCATTGAACGCTGCGCTGCCGCCGTCCCACGGGAATTCGTATTGAGTATAGACGAGCGATTTCATCGGCTCGTAACGGCCTTCCGCGGCGGCGGCAAGGAAGTTCATCCATGCGTGCGCCTGCGAGGGCGTGGCGTCTACGATGCCGGGGGCGATTTTCTCCGGCCATGTGGCGAATGCGCACACGCGCATTCCGCCTTCGTAAACATCGCGCTTCAGACCGTCGAACGGACCGTTCGAGCCGAAGACTCTCGGGTCGGCGCCATATTCGTCGGCAGGACCGTTGTCGGAGGTGAAGATTATGAGCGTATCGCGGTCGATGCCATTTGCGGCGAGGTGATTTGCGAGGTCGCCAAGGGCGTCGTCAAGCCGGGTTATAGCCGTAGCGTAGCGCGCGGCTTGAGGCGGCAAATCGGCGTATTGCGGGTCGATCCAGGTATTGCGAGTGTCTTCCGGTTCCGGCGTAAGCGGCCATTCGACGCCGCCTGCCGGGTAGGGACGTCCCGGAACATGAAGGGGTGTTTTGCACTTCAGGTCGTCGCCGGAGAAACCGGAACCATGGATCGTATTTACCGCCAAGTACATGAAAAACGGCTTTTCCGGTTCGCGCGCCAAGTGGTCGGAGATAAGTTGTTTTGCCTTTGCCGTGAAGAGATCGGTGGAGTAGATGCCCTTTGCGCTGTCCGTGGCGTTCGTGCGGTTCTCGGTAATGCCCATGAACGCGCCGCGCACATGACCCTCGTAGTGGTAGTAGGTATGGCCGGCCATGTGGTCGAGAAAACCGTAGAAGTAGTCGAATCCGCGATCAAGAGGATGGGAGGTGACAGGACGGCCCGATTCTCCGCCGCCCGCGAGGCCCCATTTGCCGACTGCCCAAGTCGCGTATCCGGCGTTCTTCATGACGGTCCCCAAGGTGTTCGTTTCGGCGAAAGGCTGGTCGAAACAGTTGTCGCGAAGCGAACATTCGCCTTGAATGCGCCCTGTGAGGATGGAGGCGCGGCTTGGCGCGCACACGGGCGAACAGCAGTAGTGGTTGGACAGCGTAACGCCGCCGCGCGCGAGGCGATCGATGTTAGGGGTGTTGATGCGCGGTTTTCCCCCGGGGCGCGAGGCCTGCCAGGTGAAGCCGGTGTCGCCCCATCCCAGGTCGTCCGTAAGAACGAAGATGACGTTCGGCTTGGGTTTGGCCAACGCGGCATGAAGCATGCCCGAGAGTATTACGAACGCAAAAACAATAACGCGCATATTTCTTTTCATCGTCGCGCCTCCGGTTTCTTCTGGAACGTGGTGGGTCTGCCGGGGATCGAACCCGGAACCTACAGTTTAGGAAACTGTCGCTCTGTCCAATTGAGCTACAAACCCATTGCGGTATTAAGCCGTTTGAGAGGTTCTTTCGTTCCTGTTGTTAATGCGTATTATATCATAAATCGGATATAAATTCAAGTAGGGAGGGGAGAATAAACCTCGCGACGCCAAGTCCGTTTTCCTGATCACGCTTGCATTTTTCCGCGATTTTTGGTATACTGTAACAAACCACTGCAAATATAGTCAAGGTCGATATGGCAAGAAAGGAAAAGGACATGGACAAAGCAATGAAAATCATGGCCGCGGCGGCACTTGGTGTGATGCTTGAGGCGGGCGCAGGCTCGCTGGGCGCGATAACAATGCTCGGCAATGGACCGTTCGCCGACGGGCTCGGCGGCAACGCGAATGGCGTCTACCGCATCCCCGCCGTTGCCGTCTCGACCGGGAATGTGGCGATAGCGGTTTACGATTGCAGGTATTGGAATTCCGCCGATCTCCCCCAGGCGATCGACCTCGCGGAAAACTACAGCCCTGACCGCGGACGCACGTGGAGCCGTCCGCAACTCGCGATAGACGTGCCCAACACCGATACGCGGCCGGTTGCGTGCGACGTCAATATCGGCGATCCGTGTATCGTGTATCTGCCTGGCAGCAACCGTTTCATGGTTATGGGGATGACCGGGGGCGGACTTGCCGGATCGCACCAGAACGGAAAGTCGGTGACCGACATCATGATCGCCTACCGCGGCGCCGGTCCGCTCGACAAATGGACGGGAATGCGGCTTGTGCGCGACGAGATTTTGGCGGCGCTGAAGGCGGCTGATCCCGGTCTCGAAACCGACCCCGACAAAATCCGCGGCATCCTCGAGGGCCCCGGACATGCGATCGTGCAGCGCAAGACGGTATACGACGCGAAGGGCAATGCGATCATGAAGGCCGGCACCGTTGTCTTCCCGATGCAATACTTCCCCAACAACGACTTTGCCAACGCTCCGCGCGGTTTTGCCGTCTACTCCGAAGACGAAGGCGCGACCTGGAAAGCGACTAAGATCACGACCCCAGTGCATCCGGCGCAGGAAAATTGCATTGTCGAGCTCGACGACGGCACGTGGATGATGATGTGCAAGGGCTACAACCGCGAGTTCTTCCGCACGCGCGATTTTTCGCGTTGGACATGGGAAAACTACATTACGCCTTCGGCTTGGGTCCAGGGGTCTTGCCTTAGGATCGGGACGGGCGAAGATGGGCGCGGACGCTATGCAGCGTGTTTCTCGCCGGCCGATCGTGCGAATATCACCGTGTATTTCGGGCGCGATGTCTGCGAGGCCCCCAAGGGTATCAGCTGGGATTTGGGGTCGGTCAACATCTATCCCGAACCCACCGGCGGTTACAGTTACAATTCGCTCATTATGGTTGACGACCATACGCTCGGCATAATCTTCGAGTCTTATGGCCATATTTATTGGCGCACGCTCGAGATAAAATAACCACACAGAGGCACCTCCCTACGCATTTGGTGGTTTGGCGGCGAAGCGGGGAGAAAGGCGGATAAGGAAACTTGATGAGCGAATGTGACGCATATCGCTTGGAGACGCTACTTGCAATAACGCGAATCCAGAGCGACGAGTAGGTTTGCCGCCTTGGCGGCGAGAAACCGAGGAGCGTTTTCATTATCGCCTTTCTCCCCGCAAGCCGCACCTTAGCGCAAAACCGCCTTGCGGCTCCCGGAGCCTGAGGTCTTGTATTTTACGGCGATTTTTGGTATAATATTTACCAATAAAACCGATATATGCCGCAAGCAGCCATCTTTGGCCGGGAATTCAAGAATCCGGCGCTTTTGGACGAGGCGCTCACCACCGCCTCGTGCCGTGGTTTGCACACTCGCGTAGCGGACAATCAGCGGCTGGAGTTTCTTGGCGACAGCATTTTGCAGATGCTTGCGACCGAAGAGGTGTTCGCGAAGTTTCCCGATGAAGACGAAGGCCGCATGACGGCCCGCAGAAAGCACATGGTGAGCACGGCGGCGCTTTGCAGGGCGGCGAAAAACACCGACCTCGCCGCGCGTTTGAAGCGTGCGGATCCGCTAATGCCGCTGCCGGACGATTCCAAGACGATCGCCGATGCGGTCGAGGCGGTTTTGGGCGCGATCTGGCTCGACGGCGGCTGGGATGCGGCGAGGGCGGCATTCGGTTTCCTCGCGCTCGCGGAAGGCGCTTCGGCTTCCGAATGGGACGAGAATTGGAAAGGCCGTTTGCAGGGGGTGACGCAGGCGATGACTCCGCCGCGCCAGCCGAAGTACGAACTCCTCGAGACGCGCGGCAAGGCCCACGAACCTGTGTTCCGCGTCAAGGTGTCGGTGGAGGGGCTTGGCGAAGCGACCGGCGAGGGACGGTCCAAGCAACTCGCCCAAGCGGCGGCGGCGAAGAACCTTTTGGATTTGACGGAATATACGAAAACTTCAAAGAACGACGAAGAAAAGGAAGAAAGCAAATGAAAGTAAGCGACGAACAGCTCGCGAAAACGGCTAATTCGATCCGTTGTCTGTGCGCGGATATGGTGGACAAGGCCAACAGCGGACACCCCGGCGCGGCGCTGGGCATGGCGGATCTTGTGACTACTTTGTGGCTCCGGCACATGAATTTCGACGTGAAAGACGTGGATTGGGCGGGGCGCGACCGGCTGGTATTTTCGGGCGGACATGCTTCGAGCCTAGTCTATGCGCTTTTCCACCTCGCGGGCGTCGGCGGGCTTACGAT
>JBGURT010000053.1:0-11079 GCA_045132115.1 Kiritimatiellia bacterium | reverse complement strand
GGCGGGAGTTCAATCAAAGCAAAACCGACTTTGATTATACCTATCCCGCCGACAGCAACGGGCACGAGGTGTACAAGGTGACGCTCGACGGCTTCACACCTAACGCCAAGACCGACTTCGCGATGGATGGCTATGGCTCGAACGATATCTACGCAGACAATGAAGGCAAGCTATACATCTGGCTCGATAACGGAATCTACAAATGTACGTCCAGCAGCAAGAACTATGCGATAAAGATTGTCGGCGGAAATGCGACCAAGGTCGAGATACCGGCTACGTATGGTGTCGAGGTGGATGGCGAGGATGTGGCAAACTTGTCGGGCGACGCTTGGGAATACGATCCTTTCTCCAATATACTTGCGCTTTCCGCCGATTGCGTGGTTGCCGGCACGAACACGGTTACGAATATAACCGTCGCGGTAAATGCCGATATCAAGGTGGCGCCGGCGCGGTTGATGCTCAGTGCCGGAACCCTGAGCGGAACCGTTCTTGACGGCGACAAAATGTTGACGATCACGAACGGTACGGCAGAGCTGACCGGCTATGTCAATTGCCCGGTCAAGGTTTTGGGCGGATCGTTCAGGCTCTATACGCCACAAGCGGTTGCCTTCTCCAACGAGACCGAGCAGGTATATTGCGTGACCGTTACCAATCTTGCGCCGAACGCCGCAATCGAGCTTGAGGGGTTGCCGGATTATTATGGCATTTCGGAGATTTACGCCGACGACAGCGGATTTGTGTCGCTATGGCTGGCAAATGGCGACTATATGCTTACCGCGACCGATGAAGACGATGTTTCGCACGATTACAAGGCGCATGTCGCCGACGAGTCTACATACGCAGCGGAGATCGTGCCGATCGGCTTTACCGTGAACGGGCGCGATGTGGCGTATCTCGCCGGCGAGGGGTGGAGCTACGACGATGATGCGGCGCAAGGCGGGATCAACCTCTCCGGGGCTGGTCCTTACGAGCTCTCGGGGACGATTACCAACAAGTTCCTCAATATCGGCAATGACTGTCAGGTTGTATTCTCCAATGTCGTATTCAGGTCCTACAACGTCTTTGGTCTGGACGGTATCGTGAATATCGCGGGTGCGTACAATGTGGAGCTGACGCTTGTCGAGGCGAACATGGTGACCACGGCGGTTTCCAAGATCGCCGGCGTCAGAGTTCCCGCCGGTGCATCGCTGACGATATCCGGCGACGGCTCGCTCGTCGCCTATGCCGGGGCGGATGCTGCGGGAATTGGCGGAGCTCATGACTCTGGTTGCGGCACGATTACAATTGCTAACGGTGCAGTAACCGCGTTTGGCGGTAATTGGGGTGCAGGCATCGGCGGCGCGGGAACCGGGGCGGACAGCGCCGGCACGATCCGCATCAACGGCGGCACGGTTGCCGCGACCGGTGGCGGTTTTGCGGCGGGTATCGGCGGGGGATACAATTCCAGCGGCGGTTCGGTGGAGATTGCCGGTGGCAGGGTCGCGGCTACGTGCGGCAACGGCGGCGGCGCGTGCATCGGCGCAGGCTTCAACGGCACCTACGGCGATGTGGTCATCTCCGGCGGAACGGTTGTTGCGAATACCGACGAACAAAGGCCGCGCGCCCTTGGCGACGGCTTTGGCACGGACGGCTTCGGCAAGATGCTGATTATTGGTGGATCGGTTGATGCGGATGCCGCAGGGGTGAATCCCGCGCCATCCAACACGACCGAACGGGTGTATCGTACGGAGATTCCGGATTTGAAGCCGAATGCAGCGGTGGCGTTTTCCGGACTCACGGACTATGGCACGACAGACATCTATGCCGACGCATCCGGCACGGCGTATCTTTGGTTGCCGGAAAACAGTCCTACGCCGACCGTCATCAAGACCTTGAGCGGGAAAGCAGTGAAGCTTTTGACGGCTCCAGCTCCAAGCGCCACCCATAAATTCATCGCCAACGGCTACAATTACTCCGTCACGATCGATGCCGAGCAGGGTGGTGCAATAGCCGAGCGGGGCGAAAAACTGGAACTGGACAGCTTGCGGATTTACGACTTTGTGGTGGCGGATGGCGAGCTCAGGATCGGCGTCGCCGCCAGTCCCGCCACTTGGCTTTACGGTTTTATCGACACGTTGAAGATTCGCGCTTCTGCGACCTTGCCGATACCCGATACGGACGAAGCGAATCTCGGTCTTTCCGGCGCGAAACTGCAATTTGAGGACGCGGAAACGGCGACAATCATCGTTCCTTTGGGCGATAGAGCCGATTGCATGTTCTTCAAGATGGTGGAGGGCGATTCGCAATAAACCAAAGCTATGACAGGTGAAGCAATACACAGACTGGCCGAGGCGATAAGGTATCCCGACAAGATACCCGAGGGAGTCGTGTCTTTTGTCCTCAGGGTGGATGGCATGGAGGTCGTGGCCGAAGAGACCGGCGCGAAACTTGTCCTCAAACATGCGCTTACCGAAGACGAAGGGCTGTTCGGCCGGATGGCGGAACTGGCCGCGGGAAGGATGCTCAAAGAGGATGCTGTGCTTTCGGCGGAGCCGGCGTCAGGAGGTCTTTTCCTTTGGCAGGCGGAAGACTCCAATGCGAGTGCGCACAATCTCCTGCGGCTTTTCGAAACATTTGTAAATTCATGCGACTGGTGGCGGGAGCGGGTAGAGTCGGTTCGCGACGAACGGCCACAGTTCGGATCGGAAGAAATGATAATGCGACCATAAAAGGAAGGATGGGACGGCAGTGAAACGGTTTTCGATAATGATATTGGCGGCGGCGACGCTGGCGGGTGCCTGCGCGGCGGAGATTCCGTGGAAGTTGCCATCCTACACGTTGGTGGCGCGGGACATGGATCTCAGGGTGGCGTTCGATACGTTCGCCGTGGCGGAGGGGCTTTCCGTAGTGATGTCGGAATCAGTATACGGCTCGTTCTCGGGCGATTTCAAGGATGTTCCTCCGAACGAGTTCCTGGACAAGATGGCGATAACCCACAATCTCATCTGGTATTACGACGGCGCGGCGCTTTACGTGTACGGGGCCGGCGAAATCGCCACCATTTTGGTGGACCTCAAATACATGAAGGCCGGCGAAGTGCGGCAAATGCTTGACGAACTCGGGGTGGAGGACGCCAGATTCCCGATCAAGACGACTTCCAACGACGAACTCATGATGGTTTCGGGGCCGCCGCGCTATGTGGCGCTCGTGGCCGAAACGGTGGCCAAAGCCGACCGTCTCAAGGAGATGCGAACCTTCAACGAGGTCGAGGTAAGGCTGTTCCCGCTTGTGAACACTTGGGCGGACGATGTGAGTTTCAACGTTTCCTCGCCGGAGTCGACGGTATTCATAAGAGGCGTCGCAAATCTGCTGGACGACATAATGGATTCGGGGTCGGTCCGGATGCGCGAAAACGTTGGCACCAACTATGTAGGCGACGCCAAGAGCGCGCTGGAAGATGCAGCCAGCGCAGCGGTGCGCCCAATGATCAAGCCGGAGAACCGCCTAAACGCCGTGCTGGTCCGCGATGTGAAATCCCGCCTGCCGATGTACGAGGAACTTATCAAGCAGCTCGACGTTCCGCAGAAACTGGTGGAAATCGGGGTGACGGTGGTGGAACTTTCGAAGAACGATTCGCTAGACTGGCAGCTCTCGCTCAAGGCGGAGGGAACCAAGAAGAAAACGACCGGCGCGGCCGGGCAGAACGCCGGCAATCTCGTGGAGCCGGCGGCGATCGGCGGCCAGGGTTTGGCCGGGGCGCTAACCTACCTCGGCAACGACATGACCGTTTCCGCGTCGCTCTCGGCGCTCAAGGCCAAAGGCAAGGCGCGCTCGATCTCGCGCACTTCGCTCATCACCATGAACAATCTCGCCGCGCAGATGACCGACATGCAGAGTTATCACGCCAAGGTGGTGGGCACCGAGGTCGCGACCTTGCAGGAGGTGAGCGCCGGCACGAAACTCCAGATCAAGCCTCGAATCGTGATGTCGCCATCTACAAATGTCGCCAGCCAGGTGTGGCTGACGCTGGAACTTGACGACGGCGGTTTCGAGACGATTTCGGTTGATTCCATGCCGATGACCCGCTCTTCCACGCTGCAGACGCAGACGGCGATCTTCGAGAACGAGAGCATAATGCTGGCCGGGTATCTGCGCGATATCGAAGAGGACGCCGGTTGGGGGATCCCGTATCTCAGGGATATCCCTTTTATCGGATGGCTGTTCGGCGGGTCTTCAACGAAAAAGGAGACGGTGCAGCGCATGTTCATCCTCACCCCGCACATCGTCGATCTCGATACGGAAATGCTGATGCGGCTGCAGGCCACGAGATTGCGCGACGTGACCGATGCGGAGAAGGTCCAGGATTATGCCGACGATTACGACCATGAGCGCCGCCAGCGCGATCTCGAGCGCAAGGATACGCGCGATCGCCGCCGCGACGAGGCCGAGATCAAGTACGATCGCCGCAAGGCCGAGATCGAGCATGCCGGCGAGATGCGCAAGATCGAGCACGAGCGTATCGACGACATCCTCGAGGAAGACAAGCGGGAGTGGCGGCAGGAGGAGGATTCGGCGCGCGAGTCGCTGAAGGCCGAACGCAAAGCCAGAAAGGAAGCCAAGGACAAGGCAGAGGCAGAGGCGGAGCAATCCGGGGAGGCGGCAGAGTGACGATAGTCAACGGTTTCGCTGAAATCGGCGCGGGTTCGTGGCTGGTCGGCCACGGACAGCCCGTCGCATTCTTCGGCAAAGCCGTCCGTCGCCGCCGTAAGGGTTGGATGGTGCGCGATCGCGGGAGTTTGAATCTCGTGGAGACCGCCGGCGAGGCCAAATGCGCTTGCCAGACGCGCCCGTTCCTCACGCACATTCCGTGTGCGGCTCCGGTTTCCGCAGTGTCGTCCAAGGTGCTTGTGGCGCCTGCCGCGGCGAGGACCGGGGCCAAGAGCGTTAAAACCATACCCATGAGCCTCGCCAAATCGATTTGCGTTACCGGATTCGGTTCGGAATGGGTGGTCATGGCCACCCGTGGACGGACGGCGCGCATCCAAGTGGCGGAGGGCGAGACGCTTTCCGTCCGGCCGGAGGCGGCGGTGGCGTGGACCGGCGCCAACCCAACCGGCTTCTGCCCGAAACTCGGCTTGCTGGACATGCTGTTGCCGCGCGGCCCCAAGGATTTGCTGCTTACTTTCTATGGACCTGCGATCGTGTGGATCGAAGGCGCTTCCGAGCCGACGTCCTTCAAACCATCGACCCTCAACAGGAGGTGTTATGTCGTTTGACGCGGCGCAGATACTCAGGCAAACATACGCGGCCGGAGCGGAAGCTGCGCAGTTCCGCGATTTTGCGGCCGCGCAGAAGACGGCGGCGCCGGCGGTGGAGCGCGGCGAACTGATGGGAACGGCGTTTGCGGTGGAAGCGGATCCGATGGCGGAGCTGATGGATTCCATGGAGGAGCTTTCTTTCCAGTTCGAGGAGAAGACGTCGAAACGCGTCGGGGAGCGAAAGATGGGCGAAATGCAAGGCTCGCGCTCTGCGCTCATCCGGTCTATAGAGACCTGGCTGGCGATGCTACCGGACATGCCCGGACGCGATTTCCTGACCAAACTCCTGCGCAACATGCGCAACGCGGCCGCCGCCGGGCAGACGCCGGATCCGCGCGAACTGCTCAAGGAACTGGCGCGCGGCTCCACCGACCCCTCGCACCAATTTGCGATGCTCGATATTCTGGAGCAGGCGTTCGGCGATGGCGAGGGGGAATTGCGCGAGATCGTCCGCCAGACCAAGGCGCAACTTGCCCAAGCGAAAGGCCCGGAGATACGGGCCGGCATCAATCTGGCCGAAGAGATCAACGCCCGGGCGACCACGCCGGAAGAGATGCAGGGTCTGCGCGACATGTACCGCGGCGAAGTCATGGGGTTCACCAAACCGCAGGAATGTTTCCGGTCGCTGCTGGCGGCTCGCGGACCCGAGGGACTGAAGGCGGCCATAGAGTTCCTGATCGCCGGTTGCGGCGTCGATCTCAAATCGGCGATGCCTTCGATCGACAAGGTGGCGCTTGGGCGCATCTTGACCGACCTCGGATGCGTGCAGGTGTTGCAGACGGTATTGGAGTCGCTCGATCAACTCGCGGCCCGGATGGGTCGGGAATTCGGCGAAAAATGCCTTTTGAACGGCGAGCAGATGACCGGACGGGTCATGGATTTTACCGAGCAGTCGTTCGTGCTGCCGTCCGGCATCGCGGCGTTCATCGGCGAGTGCGGGGTGCGCAAATTGCTGGCGCGCATGGATTTCGCCCGCGAGCTCACGCGTCTGTTCCGGAAACTTTCGCCGCGCCTGTTCCCGCGCGAAGACGACCGGCAACGGCTATTGGATGCCACCCAGGAGCATTTGGACGAACTCATAACGGAAGAGAACGAAATGATCGAAGAAGGGAGCGCGGCATGACGGCGCCGTCGTGGCTAAATGCGGTGATCTCGGACTTCGGCCATGCGGCCGGGGTGTCCAAGCTTGCCCTCAACGCCACAGGCGCGGCGGCGCTCAAATTCGCCAACGGGGTTTCGCTCCGGTTCGAGTACACCGGCGACGAATTGGTGGTGGCGGTGACGTTCGGGCTGCCGCACGGAGTTGCGGCGATCCGCAGATTGCTGTCGCTCGCCAATCCTCTGAGGGCGGGAGGGTTGCGGTTGCGCGCCGGAATCATCGCCAAGACAGGTTTGGCGGTGGTGGCGGCAAGAATCCCGGAGCGGGAAGTCACGCTGCCGGTTGTGAATATGGCGTTCGATGCGCTGTGGCGGGCGGCGCAAGAGACGGGAGGCGCATCATGAGCATGAACGTATCCAGAACTACAGAACCGCTACGTTTCGATGTAGGCATCGGCAGCGCCGGCTTCGCGGATGTAATGGATTCGCCGGTCGCCGGACAGCCGCAAAAATCGCTTTTGCCGGGCGCGACGACGGTTTCGCAGGCGATAGACGAGATTTTCCCGACCGACCGCAGCGTTGGCGGCGAGATCATGCGGGCGTTGGTCGCCGACAATACGGCGACGCTCCGCACCCCGGGAGGATTCGGGCAGATGGCGCAGCAGACGCTCAAGAGTCTGCGCGACAACCAGACGCCCGCGTCCGACCTGGCGGCGCATGAAATCGAAAACCTGCTTGCGGATACCGATCTTTTCGAACACTACAGACTTTCGTTGATGGAGACGTGATGTTAGGCAAAATTACAAATTTCTCGAACGTATTCAGCAGATTCGGCGATCTGGTGCTCGCATTCCTCGTGGTTGCGATCATCGGACTTTTGATCATCCCGCTGCCGACGCCGGCGGTGGACTTGCTGATCGCCACCAATATCATGATCTCGACAGTGATGCTGATGCTGTCGTTGTATCTGCCGCGGGCGCTGGCGTTCTCGACCTTCCCGTCGATGCTCTTGTTCACGACACTCTTCCGCTTGGCGCTGAATGTAACCACCACGAGGCTCATCCTGCTCAAGGCCGATGCCGGCGAAATCATCTACACGTTCGGCAACTTCGTGGTGGGCGGCAACTTCGTGGTGGGCGCCGTAATCTTCCTGATCATCACGATCGTGCAGTTTGTCGTTATCGCCAAGGGCGCGGAGCGTGTCTCGGAAGTTGCCGCGCGCTTTACCTTGGATGCCATGCCCGGCAAGCAGATGTCGATCGACGCCGACCTGCGGGCTGGCGCCATTGATCAGGACATGGCCAAGCAGCGCCGCAACGAGCTTTCCAAGGAAAGTCAGCTCTACGGCGCGATGGATGGCGCGATGAAGTTCGTCAAGGGCGATGCCATCGCCGGATTGATCATGACGGCCATCAACATCGTCGGCGGCATTTGCATCGGCGTGTTGATGAACGGCAAGGAGGTCGGCTGGGCCGTCAACAAGTACGGCATTCTGACGATCGGCGACGGCCTTGTTTCGCAGATTCCGGCGTTGTTGGTGTCGATTACCTCTGGCGTGATTGTAACGCGTGTTGGCGATGTGGACAACAAGCCTCTCGGGCAGGACATCATCAACCAGTTCTTCGCGCAGCCCAAGGCGATTCTTTTGGGTTCGGTGATGCTGGTGGCGATCGGGCTCATCCCCGGCTTCCCGAAGATCCAGATTTTCGGGCTTGCGGCGTTCGTGGCCGCCACCGGCTACAGCTTGATGTTGAAGGAAAAGCTTGCAGCCGCCAAGGCCGCGAAGGGGGAGGATCCGCTTGCCGCCGCCGCGCCGTCCGAAGGCACCGCGCCGCGTCCCAAGAAGAAAGACGGCGACGACTTCTCCATGGTGACGCCGCTCACCGTGGATATCGACGCGGATATCCGCGGCGCGCTCACCTACGAAGCGCTGAACGATCAGATCATGTCGGTCCGCCGCGCACTGTACCATGATCTTGGCGTGCCGTTCCCCGGCATCAACCTGTCGCTCGATCCGGCGTTGAAGGACGGCAAGTACAGACTTCTCGTGAACGAGGTCCCGGTTTCGGAAGGTGCGCTCCTCAAAGACCATGTGTTCGCTCTTGAAGAGCCGGAGAATCTGTCGGCCACCGGCGTGGCGTTCGAGACAGGCAAGCCGTTCCTTGCGGGTTACGAAACCTGCTGGGTCAAGGCTTCGGACAAGCCGCGTCTCGACGAATGCGGCATCCGCTCGCTCGACATCGGCGGCGTGCTCACGTTCCACCTTTCCAGCGTCCTCAGGCGCTACGCCCACGAGTTCCTGTCGCTGCAGGAGACGCGGCTGTTGTTCGACCACATGGAGAAGGATGCCGGCGAACTGGTCAAGGAAGTCCAGCGCGTCCTGCCGCTCCAGAAGATCACCGACGTTCTGCAGCGCCTCGTCCAGGAAGGCATATCGATCCGCGATCTGAAGCGCATCACCCAGACGCTCATCGAGTGGGGACAGAAAGAAAAAGATTCGGTCCTGCTTGTGGAATACGTCCGCGCCGCGCTCTCGCGCTACATCTCCTACAAGTTCTCCGGCGGACAGAATATCGTCGCGGCGTATCTCTTGGATCCGTCGCTCGAGGAGAAAATCCGCAAGTCCGTGCGCCAGACTTCCGGCGGCAGCTATCTCGCGATGGATCCCTCTACCGTGCGTTCGATAATCACCGTCGTCAAGCGCACCATCGGCGATCTCAACAAGATACCGCAGAAGCCGGTGATAATCGTTTCCGTGGATATCCGCCGCTATTTCCGCAAGATGATCGAAAAGGAATATTACGAGCTGCCCGTGCTTTCGTTCCAAGAGTTGAGCGCCGAGATCAACATACAGCCGTTGGGGAGGATTAAACTGTGAGCTTTCTCCTGAAAATAGTCGAGGGACAGAACAAGGGCGCGGAAGTGGCGCTTGTGGATGGCGTCGCCGTGACGATGGGCAAGAGCGATGCTTGCGATATCGTATTGGCGGATTCTACGTTGCCGGATGCGCCAATGAAAATCGAGGCTTCCGCCGAGGGTGTGGCGATAGACGGAGAGTTGCTGGAGCCGCTGCATGTCAGACTGGCGGGCAATACGGCTTTCGCAGTCGGACCGGCGGAGAAGGCGTGGGGCAGACTAGTCTGGCCGGCGGAGGAAAAAGAAGCGGAAAAGCCGCCCGAACCGGTCGCGGCCAGAGCGCCGGAGCCTGCGGCTGTGGCGCCGGAGGAAAAGCGCAAGTCGCACGGGTGCCTCGTTTCGTTCATGGTTTTCCTGATTCTCGCCGCAATCTTCGTGGCGCTCGGATGGTATTGCCGCGAATGGTTGAGACCGCATGTGGAGCGGCATTGTCCGCAGGCGAAAACCGCCTGGCGCTGGACCAAAGACCATACCGGCAAAACGTATGGCTGGTTGCGCGCTTGCTGCCGTGGTGCCATGGACGGCTTGGCCAAACCCGAAGTGGAGACGGAACCGGCAGTGGACCCCGCCGAAGCTCTTGCAGAGATCGCCTTGCGTTACGGTCTGGACGTGACCTATATCGATGGACAGCCTGCAGTTTCCGGCAATCTCAAGACCCGCGCCGAGCGGCTATCCGCAACCGCCGAGGCCTATGCGGCGATGCCGTGCGTGGAACTGAACATTTCCGATGATGAAACGCTCAAGACGGCGGTGGAAGACACACTCTCTTTGATTGGCGAGACCGGCTTGCGCGTGCGGGCCGTCACGAACCGTGTTGCCGTGCTGGATGGCAGGTGCGTCGATTTTGGCGCGGTGATGATGCACATATCCCAGGAAGTCCCTAAGCTCAAATGCGTGGATGGCGATTCCGTCGAACGTGTTCCTGCCGCGCAATTGGCGGCGAAACCATCGGCTGGCGGGCCTGCCGCCGATGCCAGGACGGCGGCCACATCTTCGCCGCGTGTCGAGGTGCCGGCGTTGCCGGTTTGCGGAATCCTGGTCAAGCCATACCCGTGTCTGGTGACGAGAAGCGGTGCGCGCATAATGGAAGGCGCCGGTATCGGAGCGTGGACGGTAGTTGAGATAAATGCCGATTCGGTGGTGCTTGAAGGCCCGAAGGGGAGATTCGTATGGAGACCGTGAACGAACCGGTGAGACTGCTGGAGATCGAGAAGGATCTCGCGGGACCCGACCGGGACGCCGCGCTGGCGCGGTACGATGCGGTGCTGATCGGCGTAAGCCGGCGAATCGAGGCGGCGATGAAAGAGGGGTTGCCGCCCGAAGAATTCGCGAGGGTCGAGGCCCTGCGCGAAGCCAATACCCTCGCAAGGAAGATTTTGCGTCTGACCGCCCGGGTGGGCGGATAGGCGCGGAAAGCGGAACCCAAAAAGGTGACGTTCAACAACAAAACACAAAAAAGGACAAAAAAATGGGATACGGAATAACAGATACACATACAGAAGGAGGTCCGGCGCTTGTTGACGGTGTGTCGGGATCGCCCTATCGTATCAACGCGACGGATAGCAACTTCATTCACACGGATGCGGTTTACAACGCGCTGTTGAATGCAGTCGGGCAGATGGAGACCCGTCTGAACGAGTCGCTCAAGAACTACCAGGAGCACCCGGACGTTCAGGCCAACCTGCAGCAGCTCCAGTACGATCTGCAGCAGTGGAACCTCGCGCTCACCACGATGACGAACATCAACAAGAACATGGGCGACGCGCTC
>JBGURT010000052.1:0-3201 GCA_045132115.1 Kiritimatiellia bacterium | reverse complement strand
GAACCGCAAGGCTGCGCGCGATGCTTTCGTGGCGGCGTCAAAGGCGCGGCCGGATCTCATGGGCACTCATGACATGGTCTTGGGGCTCGACATCAGTCTTGACGATCCGGTTTCGGCAGAAAGCCACGCCCGCGAGGTGCTGCGGCGCGATCGTCGCCATCCGCTCGCGAACTATGTGATGGGCTCGCTTGCGCTACGCAAGGAAGATTACCAGGGCGCTGAGATATATTTGCGCAAGGCGGCCGATCACGAGCGCCCCGTGGTGCTCGCCATGAACGACCTGGCCGAGGTCTATCGCCGCCGCCAGCAGTTCGTGCAAGCGGAGAAATATGCGCGCATGGCGGTCAAGACCGCGCCTAATCTCTATGTCGTCCACGAGACGCTGGGCTCCGTCCTCATGGATGCCGGGGGCGATCTCGCCGAGGCCGAGGAATGCGTGCAGAAGGCGGTCGAGCTCTCCAAGGTGGATGGCCGCGCCGAAGACATCCGCATGCTCGTTTCGCTCGCTCGCGTGCAGATTCTCCGCGGCGACAAGCAGAAGGGGCTGAACACTTTGAAGCGCGTGGAGAAGCGCAAGGGCGAACTCAGCGCGTTCGAGCTCAAGGCGTACGAGGATTTGAGGAATGATGCTGCTCGCTAATCTCGTTCTTGCGGCCTCGTTCCAGATCGGGCCTTTCTACGAACAGCGGCCCGAGCGCGATTTTCTGGCGGTGCGTCCGTTCTATTCGCACGAGGGCGGCGTCACGGATGTCGTTTGGCCGCTTTTCACGAGCCACGACGATTGGTGGCGCGCGCTTTTGCTCGTGCACGACCAGGACACGAAGGCGGACAGACAGTTCGAGATCATGCCGATCTGGTTCAATGGCGAGACGCGCGACGGCGAAAAATATTGGGGCCTCTTCCCGCTCTACGGGAATCATCCGCACATCCTCTTGCTGCACGACTGGCGCTTCGCGCTTTGGCCAGTGTGGATGCGCTACAAGATGCCAAGGCCCAGCGAACAGCGGATGATGACCTCGAACGTGATTCTTTTTCCGTTCGTGAGTTGGCGCGACGACGGCAGTTGGGGAGTGTGGCCGCTCTATGGATTGGAGCACCAGCGCGAGAGCGATCATCAATATGCTATTTGGCCGATTGTCACTTGGGCCGAATATCGCGCAGACCGCGACACCTCCGGCGCCGGGTACAGCTGGTGGGTCTGGCCGCTTTTCGCGAGCGTGGAGCGCGAGCGCGAAAGCCAGACCATGGTCGTGCCGCCGTTCTTCGGGTATGTGAAGACGCCTTACGTCACGCGTTGGCGCACGCCATGGCCGTTCATCGAGTGGGAGCGCGGACGCAAGCGCGACCGCACAAGCATCTTCCCGATCTGGGAAAGAGTCGAGAACAAGGCTTACGCAGACGGCAGTGTCGAAGCGACGGAGACGCGGTTTGGCTATAAGCTCGTCGAGATTTGCGACCGCGAGACGCGGGTCTTTCCGTTCTGGGTCTCCGGGGACGACGGCTATACGCGGCTGTGGCCGATTTTCGAGAAAGAGGGCAATGGCGACGGATCCGAAAGCGGCAACGTCTTCGCGCCGATTCCAATCCGCCACATCCCGCAGATCGACCGCAACTGGGCGAAGTTCTGGACGCTTTACGATTGGTACGACTGCCCGGTCTTTACCGAGCATTCGCTGTTTTGGGGCATAATCAAGTGGCGCGTCTACAAAAATTGACGCGGCTCTGGGCGCGGGCGCTCAGAATCGACCAGTGGACCAAGAACGGCGTGGTTATGCTCGCCTGGTTCTTTTCGGTCGCGGATGCTTCGCAGCGAGAAATCGTGCGCGGCTGGAAGTCTTTTTTTCTGGCGTTCGCCATGGCGGGGGCGTTCAGCCTCATATCTTCGGCGTTCTATCTCCTCAATGACGTTTCCGACTACGAGGAGGACCGGCGCCATCCCGTGAAGCGCCATCGCCCCGTGGCGGTTGGGCTCGTGGACCGGATCGTCGCCGTGCGCGTGGCGCTCGTTCTTTTCGCGACTGGATTCGCGTATCCTGCGCTCGTGGTGATGATTTCGCCGTCGCGCACGCTCGCGTTCGCGACGGTTCTCGCGTATACGGTGATGCAGTGTCTCTACACGGGATTCCTGAAGCGCATTCCGTATATAGACGTGGTGACGCTGTCGTTCGGGTTCGTGCTGCGCGCGGTTGCCGGCGCGGCGATCATCTGCGCATACATTTCACCGTATCTGCTCGTATGCACGTTTACGCTCTCGCTGTTCCTCGCGCTTTGCAAGCGCAAGCACGAACTTGACACCGCGACTGCCAGTCGCGACGTTTTGAAGCATTACCACCGCAAGACCACGATCGCGGGAATCGTCATTACGGCGGCGGCTTCCGTGGGCGAATATTTCGTGTATTGCCTCGTCAGCAAAATGGGGAGAGCCTTTCCGTTATTGTGGCTTACGTCCTTCTTTGTCGCCGGCGGCATTTTGCGCTATCTTTATCTCTCGTGGCAGAATCTCGACACCGGGCGTCCGGAGAAGATTCTCCTTTCCGACAAGATCCTGTGGATTATTCTCGCGGGCTACGCGATTTGCAGCGTTTCCGTGGTGTGGATCGGCAAATGACGGCGCTTGAAAACATACTCGCGCGCGGAAGCTTCGGCATCAAGCCGGGACTGGAGCGGATGGAGAAGGCGTGTGCCGCGATGGGGAATCCGCATCTCGCGCTGGGCAGGGTCGTGCATGTTGCCGGCACGAATGGCAAGGGTCAGACTTGTGCCTTGGTGGACGCGGCGCTTCGCTCGCGCGGCTATCGCGCGTGCCGCTATACGAGTCCGCACCTCGTGAAGGTCAACGAACGCTTTTTCGTGGATGGGCGCATTGTCGCGGACGGCGAGCTCGAAAGTGCGGCGGCGCGCGTTTTGCCTCATGCCGAAGGCTTGACGTATTTCGAGGCGCTAACGCTCGTGGCGTTCGAACTTTTTCGCAGCGCAAAACCCGACTTCACCATCCTTGAAACCGGACTTGGCGGCAGGCTCGATGCGACCAACGTTTGCCGCCCTGCGGTGACGGCAATAACGCGAATCGGGCTGGACCATTGCCAGTGGCTCGGGGATGCGGTGGAAGCGATTGCCGCAGAGAAAGCGGGGATACAGAAGCCGGGAGCGATTTCGATCTTGGGGCCGAACGAAACTTTGGTGCGCGAGATCGTGAAGGCG
>JBGURT010000051.1:0-15763 GCA_045132115.1 Kiritimatiellia bacterium | reverse complement strand
TACGGCGATAAGCGGCGGCAACCTTCTCGGCGTCGATCTTCGCGATGTCGTGGCAAACGGTCTTGCCGGTCCAGATAATCTGGGTATCGCGGGAGAGTTCCTCGCCCAGGATTTTGCAGTAGTCGCTATCGCCAAGGCCCCAGTAGACATTGGGGCAGACGATAAGCGGCATGCAGCCTTCATTGCGGCGCATGAAACCGAGCGAAACGAAATTGCAGATTTTCGCGTGGAATTTTGCGTCGGCATCGCCAAAATCATCGAAGAATACCGCAAACGACCTTATGCCGAGATCATACATGGACTGGAGTTTGGCATAAAGCGCCTGAAAGTCCTCTTTCTCCCCTTCTTCATCCTTGCGGAAAGTGCCGCCAAGGTGGATTGCCCAGCAAAACCGCACGTGATTGCGCTTCGCCGCCGCGAGGAGCGACTTGAATTCCTTCTGCTCTTCTTCGGGGTAGGGTTCGCGCCAACGCGAATGGTGGAAAGGATCGTCCTTGGGGCCGTAGATGAAAGTGTTGAGTTTGAGCCGGCCCATGAAATCCAGAAGCGATAGCCGTCCTTTCTTGCCCCACGGTCTGCCGTAGTATCCTTCAACAATGCCGCGCACGGCGATGGAGGGGGCGTCCTCGATCTTAAGATTGGGGAGCCGGTCGCCGATATTGCCGCCAAGCTGGTTCAAGGTTTGGCGAGCGTAGAAATGGCCGTCGGAATCGGCGGCGGTTATCTCCACAACGCCATTCGTGAGAACGAGCGAGTATGATTGCGGCGCCATGGACGGGTCGTCTTTTTTGATTACGACATAGTCCTCGGTCCCGAAGTCGCCACCAAGTTCGACGATCGACTTTGGGGTTGGGTATATGGCGATGGCGGCAAGAATGGGCATGATGTTCATATTTGCGTTATTCCCAGTTGCGCGGCGAAAGCCGCGGTTATGTTCTTGGCGTTTTTGAAATCGTTCTCGCCCTGCGGAACGATTTCGCGCTTCGCTTCAAGCGTGATGCGGATCGTGCGCTCGCCCGTGTAATACCAAGGATGGCGCTTGTCGAGGACCACAGGGTCGTAGTCGATGCGAACGGGGAGGATAGGCGCCTTGAGCGCCAGCGCGAGGCGCGCAGCGCCGCGGTGGAGCTTTTTGCCGCCGCGCGTTCCTTGCGGAAAAACAACGATATTGACACCTTTCGCAACCAGGGCCGCAGAGCGCGCAAGAAGTTCGGCAGGATCTTCGTCGTTAACGAGGAACATCTTCTTCACTACCGTGGAGAGGACGGGATTCTTTAGCGTGGCGGACTTGGCGATAGCGGTGGAGTCCGGCAAATGGGCGAGGATGACGACAATATCGATAAGCGCAATATGGTTCATCACAACGATCCGGCCGTGCGCGGTGCGCAACGTTTCGCGAGTCGCCGCATCCAGATCGACACGGAAAAGGCCAAGCAACCTGGCAAGCGCGACAAAGCAACGGTAGAAAACGCGAATTATGCGGCGGAAGCCGGACTTCGTCCAGACAGGAAGAAGCATCAACGGTGCGAAGGCGAGCGCAAAGACCCCGTAAAAAAAGAAGAAAAACGCGCCAAGGCCATAGCGAAGGCGCTTCATTTGTTCTTTAGCGCGAGGCGGATGAGCGTTTCCGTGTCGTTCGTCTCGGGGCGAACGGCGAGAACCTGAGAAATCATCTTGTTCGCCGTCTCGTCGTTGAACCCGAGCGCCCCAAGCGCGAGGATCGCGTCTTGGATGAAGGTCTTGCCGGCGCCCTTTGCGCCGCCCTGACTTTCCGCGAGCGCCTCGATGGCGTTGATCTTGTCCTTGAGCTCGATGCAGATTTTCTCCGCCGTCTTCTTGCCCACACCTTTGATGGCGGCAATCCGCTTGGCGTTACCCGTGGAAATCGCCAGCGAAAGCTCGCCTATCGAACTCCCGGAAAGGATGGAAAGCGCGATCTTGTTGCCCACGCCGCTCACGCCGACCAGCTTCATGAACATCGCTTTTTCGCCCTTGGTGGCGAAACCGAAAAGAGTTTCGTCGTCTTCGCGGACGCTGTGATACGCCAAAAGCCGCACTTCCTCGCCAATCTTCGGGAGTTTGTCGAAGGTGGATAGGGGGATAAGCACCTCATACCCGATCCCTCCGGCCTCGATTATAGCCTGAGTGGGTTCTTTGGCGAGCAGCGTTCCGCGAATCGAGACGATCATTGGAAAAGCTTTCTCATCTTTTCGAGTTGCGCGGCCTTCTCGCGGTTTTCGTCGAGTTTGCGGCGCGCCTCGTCCACAATCGCCTTGGGGGCGTGTTCGGTGAACTGGGTGTTCGCAAGCTTGGCTTCGCCGCCCTTGATGAAACCTGCGAGCTTGGCAAGCTCGGCGTCGATGCGTTTTAGTTCCGCCGCCTTGTCGACGAGCCCCTCAAGCGAAAGATAGACAGTGCCGAGCTTCACGAGCTTGGATGGCATCGGGAGCTCCGCGCCTTCTGACGCGAAGTCCACGCTCTCGGCGCGCATCGATTTCTTGAGGCTCTCTACCTCGCGCTTGATCGCCTCGTCGGCAGTGGCAAGCGTCACCTTCACGAAGGTCGACGGCGGCACTTTGTATTCGGAGCGGAGTGCGCGAAGCGCGGTAATCGCCTCGCGCTTCATGTTCACGAAGTCGTAGACGGCCTGTTCGGAAGCCGGGATTTCGCCACCCTTGGGGAACGGCGCCTTCATGATTGAATCGCCTTCCGCGACGAAGCCTAGAGCGTGCGCGACTTCCTCGGTGATGAACGGCATATAGGGATGAAGCATTCTGAGCGCCTTGCAGAAAACTTCGTTCAGAACCGCAAAAGCGCGGGCCTTGTCGGGCGCGTCCTTTGTGTACTCGAGGTAACGGTCGCAAATCTCCGTCCAGATGAAATCGTAGACGGCGAGCGCGCCATCCTGGATGCGGTACTGCTCGAGAAGTTCGTTGAGCTTGGCGGCCGCCTTGTCGCACGCGACGAGGATGTGGCGCTCGTCGGGCGTGAGCGAGGCGCGGTCGTACTCCATGGACTTGACGCCCTGCATCTCGATAAAGCGAGCGGCGTTCCAGATCTTCGTGCAGAAGTTG
Organism: Kiritimatiellia bacterium; assembly: GCA_045132115.1. Classification (GTDB taxonomy): domain Bacteria; phylum Verrucomicrobiota; class Kiritimatiellia; order RFP12; family UBA1067; genus UBA1067. The sequence goes on along the minus strand of JBGURT010000051.1, from coordinate 12,689 downwards.
CGTCCGATTTCGAACTTCTCCTTGTTCACCTTCGTGTCGCATTCAAGCGACGTGATAAGCGCGATCGAGAACCTGAGCGCGTCGGCGGAATATGCCTCGATAAGCTCCAGGGGATCGAGCGAATTGCCGAGCGACTTGGACATCTTGCGGCCTTGCGCATCGCGCACGATGCCGTGGATCACGATATTCTTGAACGGCGCCTTGCCGGTGAAGTGAAGCCCCGCCATGACCATGCGCGCGACCCAGAAGAAAATGATGTCCTGGGCGGTGACAAGATCGCAAGTGGGATAATAGTAGTCGAGGTCGGCTGTCTTCTCCGGCCAGCCGAGCGTCGAGAACGGCCAAAGCCACGAACTGAACCAAGTATCAAGCACATCCTCGTCCTGGGCGAGATCGGCGAGCGTGAGCGCTGCATTGCCGGTAGCCGCCTTGGCCTTCTCGAGCGCAGCCTCCGCGGTCTCGGCCACAAAGACTTGCTCGGAGTCCTTGAGATAATACGCCGGAATCCGGTGTCCCCACCACAACTGACGCGAAATGCACCAGTCCTGGATATTCTCCATCCAGTTGAAATAGATGTTCTCCCAACGCTTCGGGACAAACTTGATCGTTCCGTCCTTTACCGCCTCGATGGCGGGCTTGGCCAGCGGCGCCATCTTGACGAACCACTGCTTGGAAAGCCGGCTCTCCACCGTCTCATGGCAGCGGTAGCAATGGCCGACCTGGTTGTCGAGATCCTCGATATGATCGAGATAGCCTTGCGCTTCAAGGTCGGCGACAATCGCCTCGCGGCACTTGAAACGATCCATCCCCGCGTATTTCGCGCCGGCGAGCTCGTTCATCGTGCCGTCGCCGTTCATGATGTTGATCTCGGCTAGATTATGGCGCTTGCCCACGAGGAAATCGTTGGGGTCGTGCGCAGGCGTAATCTTGACGATGCCGGTACCGAATTCGCGGTCGACATAATCATCACTCACAACCGGGATTTCGCGACCGGTCAAAGGCAGAATCACAGTCTTGCCCACAAGATGGGCGTAGCGCTCGTCCTTGGGGTTCACCGCGACCGCGGTATCGCCCGGAAGCGTCTCCGGGCGCGTGGTCGCGACCATCACGTAATCCTTGTAAGGCTCGCCCGCAGCGCCCTTCTCGCTGCCTACTACGGGGTAACGGATATACCAGAAATGGCCATGGTTGGGCTCGTGCTCCACCTCGTCGTTCGCAAGCGCAGTTCCGCACCGAGGGCACCAATTGACGATATAATTGCCCTTGTAGACGAGACCTTCGTCGAAAAGCCTGGTAAAGACCTTCGCGACGGCGCGCGAACAACCATCATCGAAGGTAAAGCGCTCGCGCTGCCAGTCGGTAGAGTTGCCAAGCATTCGCTGTTGGTGCACGATAGTGCCGCCATATTGTTTTTTCCACTCCCAAACACGATCGACAAACGCCTCGCGCCCGAGGTCCTGGCGGCGCTTGCCTTCCTTGCGGAGCGCCTTCTCCACCACATTCTGCGTAGCGATGCCGGCATGGTCGGTGCCGGGCAGCCACAGGACGTTGCGGCCCTGCATGCGGCGCCACCGCACCAGAATATCCTGGATCGTCTGGTTGAGCGCATGGCCCATGTGCAAGATGCCGGTCACGTTCGGCGGCGGAATCACCACCGAATACGGCTCGCCCAGCCCGGGCTCTTCATGGAAGAATCCGCCTTTTTCCCAAAATCCGTACCACTTTTGTTCGACCGCCTTGGCGTCGTAATGCTTGTCCATTTTGTTACCGCCTTGATATCAGAAAAACCATTTCGCCACCGCAAGAAGCCCCTGCTTCCAGGGAACGCGATGCGACACGCCGCTTTTGCCGGCGAATTCGGAAAGGTGCGCGACGTACCACTCGTAATTGCGCACGAGCGCGTCCTTGTTGGAGTATTTGGGCGCGAACCCGAGTTCGCGCTCGGCCTTTTCGATCGACACGAAGGAGTCGGTAGACGCCGTTGCGTACACCCAAGGATAAAGTGGCGAGAGATGCAGCTTTTCGAGAATCCTGAGGATAAAGACGAGGAGTCCGGCAGGCATGCCGATTATCCGCTTGCCGTGCCCGGCGCGGTCGAGCACCGCCTGATAGTCCTCCTTCATCGTCGTGAATTCCTTCGCGCCTAAGTTGAACGCGCCTTTGATCTTCTCCGTTGGAAGCGTGAGCGCATTCCAGATTCCCTCGTCGATATCATCCACATCCATGAGCTGATAGCGATTGTTGCCGCTGCCGATCATGGGAAAGTTGTGCCCGGTGTAGGCCCAGTCGTAGAAAAGCGCAAACACCCCGAGCCGCTCCGGGCCAACGAAAGATTTGGGGCGGATGATGCAAACCGGGTAGCCTTCCTCTATCGCTTTGAAACAATGCTTTTCCGCCTCGATCTTCGCGTGGCCGTACGGACCCACCCCGACCATCGGGTCGTCCTCGTATATCGGATGCTTTTTGGGAACGCCATATACGGCGGTGGAGCTGATCTGGATCATGCGCGAAAGGTTGAACTTGCGCGCGGCGGCAAGCACGTTGCGGCAGCCGTCGACCTCGGTCGTGTAGATGTCTTCCTCGGAGTAGAGCGGCAAAGCGGCGGCGCAATGCACCACAGCGTCGCATCCCTCGGTCACGCGCTCCACGGCCGCGACATCGCGAACATCGCCCAGAGTGAACTTCAGCCAGGGTTCGTCCTTCTCCGGATAGTCGAAAGGCGCAATATCAAGAACACGTATCTCCTCCACGCCTTTCGCGCGGAGGAGACGGATGAGATTTATGCCCAGAAACCCAGACCCGCCGGTGACGAGAATCTTCATCTCACTCGGCAGTCGGCATCATCGGCAACGCCGGAGCTTCTTCGGCCATAGGGGCGGCATCGCCCTCGCCGGCCATGATAGACTTCGAGTGCGCGGTCGAGGTAAGACGTGCGAGCACCAGTGTATTCAGAAGGAACACCGCGCCCAGGACGACCGTGGTCTTGATGAGGACATTACCGGCATCGGCACCGAAAACCGCCTCGCCCATGCCTCCGCCGATCGCGCCGCCAAGCCCGCCTTCCTTCGGCTTCTGCAGCATCACCGCCATCGCCAGCAAAAGGCACGTCACCACTTCAACCACATAGAGAAAACCAATGAATACCGACATTTCGATTTTTCCTTTCAGTTCTGCGTATTATATCATATTTTTCCGCAATTTTGCAATATATTTTTGTCTTCCAAGACGCCGGCGCGGCACACCCTATTGAACGGCAGGCGGCGCAGGCGATTCTGCGGCCGGCTCCTGCGGCGACGGAGGTGGCGGCGGCAAGGGAGATGGCGTCGCCGAAGCGACAGACGCCGGGGCCTGTTTCACGGCAGAGGCGCTATTGCGGGGGCCCTTGAACATTTCCTTGATGGCGTTGCGCATCATGCGTTTCGCGGCGCCCATCGAAGTCTTGATCGTGCACCCTGCCGCATGAAAATGTCCGCCACCGCCAAAACGAGCGGCAAGCTCCGCCGCGTTCCAGTTGTTGCGCGTACGGATCGAGCAGCGGATTTCCTTCGTGCGGTCCGGAATCTGATAGAAATACACGGCTACCTCGTTGCGATGGCAAAGACGGGGAATCTCGACCGCGTCTTCGGCATCGGCTTTGGTGCCACGCACGGAGCGGAAATCGTCGCGTGTAAGCGTCACTTCCGCCACGCGCCCCGAACGCCAGATATGCAAACTGCGCCAAGCGATCTTCTTGAGCTTCATCGCCTTGGTGCCGAACCGGTTGTAGATGATGTCGTTGATTTCCGTCTTGCGTACTTCGTGCTTGAGAAGATCGGCGGCGACCATCATGGTTTCTGAAGAGCACTTTTCGTAGGCAAAGCGCCCGGTGTCGGTGACGATGCTTACCCAAAGCGCCTCGGCGGCCGTATCGTCGATCTGCCAATCCATCCACTTCGCGAAGCGCCAAACGATTTCGCCGGCCGAAGAAGCGGTAGAATCGCTGATGTTCACCATACCGAACCCGTCATCGCCGTCATGGTGATCAATAACGAGAATAGGAAGATTTTCGGCAACCGGGCGGACTTCGGGCGGCAATCTATCGATCGCGCGACAATCTACCATTACCAAAAGATCGAACTTGCGCTTTAGCCGCTTTAGTTTGCGAACGGGCAGAAGATCTTCCACTCCGCGCATGAAAGAGAGTTTGCCCAGCGCGTTCAGATCTGCGGTAGCGAACGCCTCTTTGCCCGCCGCGCAGAGCATCCGCGCAACGGCGATGGAAGATCCAAGCGTATCGCCATCAGGGCTCAAATGCCCCGAGACGAGAATGCGCTTCGACTTGGCGATGAGTTCTCGCGCCGCTTCGTAATTCTCGCGCTTCATCCAAGGCCCTGTTGACGCAAAAGCGCGGCGATCTTGGGCGCACGACCGCGGAAGCGCTTGAACACCTTGAGCGCGCTCTCACTGCCGCCAAGCGCGAGAATCGTCTCGCGGTAGCGAGATCCTTCTTTCTTTATCGCGGCATCATTATCGAGCCCGGCCTCTTCGAACGCGCCAAAACAATCGGCGCTCATTACCTCGCTCCACTTGTAACCATAGTATCCCGCGCTATAGCCGCCGGAGAAAATATGTGTAAAGGAATCGAGGAAACGATCTTCCGCAACTATGGGCATGCCGAAATGCGCGAACATCTCGTTCTTTAGCCGGTTGGGGTCCTTCACCTTTGTGGAGTGGAGGAGCATATCGGTCTTGGTGAGCGCAAGTTGACGGCGGCAGGCCGAAGCCGCGCGGAAGTTCTTCGCCGCCTTGACCTTGGCCTTGAGCGCCGCCGGCACTTTGATCCCGGTGCGCGGATCCAAGCACCAATTCTCCATGAACTGGCTGGCGACTTCCACCGCGTCCCATTCGACCAAGTTGATGCCCGCAGCATCCTCCTCTCCAACGCGCGTGAGCATTTGCTGGCACGCATGGCCGAATTCGTGGAAAAGCGTCTCGACATCGCGGAACGGCATGAACGACTTGCCGTTTTCGTCTGGCGTCTTGAGGTTGAGCACGACGAGCGCCAGCGGCAACGTGCCAGTGCGGTCGTCGCGGTTGCGGAACTCGTTCATCCAGGCTCCGCCCGACTTCATTCCAGGACGCGCATAAGCATCAAGATAGAAATGCGCCACCGTCTTGCCGCCTTCGGAAACCTCGAAAAACCGCACATCCTCGTGCCACACTGAAGGCTTCGCCTTGCCCTTCAATTCCTTGACGTCGATCCCGAAAAGAAACTTGCAGAGCTTGAAAAGGCCTTTAAGGACAACTGCGAATTCGAAGTGCTTCTTGAGTTCTTCCTCGGAATAACTGTATTTTTTCTCGCGGAGCTTCTCCGCCCAGAACGCGCGGTCCCAAGGTTGCATGCCCTCAAACATGGTTTCGAGCTCGGCATCTTCCGCGGCAGCCTGTTTCACGGTCGCCTTGTCCAGATCGTCGATCATCTTCATGACCGCCTTGATCGACGGTGCGCACTTGGAAGCAAGAGAGACCTCGGCAAAATTGGCATATCCCAAGAGCTTCGCGCTCTGGTCGCGGAGCTTTAGGAGCGCATCGATGCGCTTGCCGTTGCCGGGCGCGCGGACGGCGCGCTTGCGGTAGACGCGCTCGCGCTCTGCGCGATCGGCGCAGAATTTCATCGTCTCCACATACTTCGCATCGCTGATATCCTCGGGAGTCGTATCGATCACCTCGTTGGAGAATTCCGTGGCGAGACGCGAAAGTTCAGACTGGATCTTGTTGAATTTCTTCTTCGCAGCACCTTCCAAAGCAACGCCAGAGAGCTTGGCGCCCTCGATCATCTTTTTGACGATGCGTTTCTCAGTGGGGGTTGCACACTTGACCTTCAAAGCCTGATGGTATATTCCCTTGCTCTGGCCGATCTTGAGCGAGAGTGCGACTATCCGCTCCATGAACTTTTCATGCACCTTGCGCCAGGCGTCGGAATTGCAGACACCAAGCATGTGCGCAATACGGCCCCAAACGCGCCACAATTCGCGTGTGGCATCGTTAAGCGGATACACGAGGTCGGCAAAAGTCTTGGCATTGCCGTCTTCGATCTCGGTCACTTTCGCTTCGGTCGCCGGAATGAGCCGCTCGAGTTCGGCGGCGGCAAATTCTGGCGTGAAGACATTCCAATCCGGGAATTCGATTTTCATACGTTTTTCCTGTCGCAAAGAGAGCTTACGAATAGCGCTTTAATGGTGTGCATGCGGTTTTCCGCCTCATCGAAGACCTTGGAGTATTTGGATTCGAACACTTCGTCGGTGACCTCCAATGCTCCGCAATCTTTCGTTACCTCGGTGTTGAAGTCGTGGAACGCGGGCAAGCAGTGAAGGAACATGAGTTTGCCGTCCAAGTTGCCGGTCGCGCGCATGAGGTCCATGTTGATCTGGTAAGGACGAAGCATCTTGATGCGTTCGGCGGTCTTCGACTCTTCGCCCATGGAAACCCAAACGTCAGTATAGAGCACGTTCGCACCGCGCACACCCTCCTTTGGGTCGTTGAAAACGCGAATGTCCACGCCGTTTTTCTTGGCGACTTCCCCGGCCTCGGCTAGAATGTTTTCATCTGGCATGAGTTCCTTGGGCGTGCAGCAAATATAGCGGATGCCGCACTTGGCGCACCCCATCATAAGCGAATTCGCCACATTGTTGCGCCCGTCGCCGACATACGCCAGCGTGCAGTCCTTGAGCGAGCCAAACGTCTCCTTGATCGTAAGGAAGTCCGCAAAGATCTGCGTTGGGTGATAGTCGTCGGTAAGACCGTTCCAGACCGGGACGCCAGAGTATTTCGCGAGATCTTCGCAAGTCTGCTGGCTGAAACCGCGAAAGAGGATGCCGTCGTAGATGCGCCCGAGGACGCGGGCGGTATCCTTGACCGACTCCTTCTTGCCGAAGTGAATGTCCGGTCTCGTTAGATACTCGGCGCCGCCGCCTTCGTCACGCGCGGCGATTATCGAGGAGTTGCGCGTCCGGGTGGACGACTTCTCGAAAATAAGCGCGATATTCTTGCGGGCGAGGAGATTGCCGCGCACACCCGCGGCGCGGCGCGCCTTGAGCTGCGCGGCAAGATCGATCAAATCGAGCATTTCCTCGTCGGTGAAAGACGTAAGCCGCATGAGCGAGCGGCCCTTTAGCGAGTCCATCCAAGTAAGCATTTTCCGCCTTCTCTCCTTGAATCAAGCCTTGAGGCCGGACTTTTCCGGCAGCCCCAAGGCGATATTCATATTCTGTATCGCCGCACCGCTCGCACCCTTGCCGAGATTGTCGAAAAGCGCAACGAGCATCAGGCGATCCTTGTTGCCGTAGACGCTTATCTCCATGTCGTCGCGTCCAGACAGCGCCGCCGAAGACATGAAGCCGCCATCCTGGGAATCGTCCACGAACTTGACAAGCCCTTTGCGGTAGTAATCGCGATAACACTCCTTGATCGCATCGATTCCGCCCTTGACGTCCCTGGCGAAGATCGGGACGGAAACCTCCATGCCGCTATAATGCGGCACTACTATGGGGCTGAAGCACGGCGCATTCTTGAGGCCGCAATATTTGACCATCTCGGGCAGATGTTTGTGGTGCTGCCCAAGCGCATACTGCCGCCCTCCAAAGAACAAAAGATCGTCCTTGGAGTCTTCATAGTCCGCAATCATCTTTTTGCCGCCACCCGAGAAACCGGTCAGCGAGTGCGTAGTGAGCCGCAAGGAGGGTTTTATCAAACCGCGCTCCACGAGCGGGGCGACCAAAGCGATAAAGCCAGACGCATGGCAACCGGGGTTGGCTATCCGCTTGGACTTGGCGATTTTTGCTTTAAACCCGCCAATTTCAGGGAAGCCGTAAGTCCAGCCTTCGGCGCAACGGTGCGCCGTGGAAGTGTCGATAATTACAGTCTTTTTGGAAGTGCAAAGCGATGCCGCTTCAACCGCCGCCACATCGGGCAGACAAAGAAATGCCACATCCGCCGAGTTGATGGCCTCCTTGCGCGCGGCCACATCCTTGCGCAGTCCTTCATCCAAGGTCAAAAGTTCGATATCATCGCGCTCCGCCAAGCGCGAAGCAACCTTCAGCCCCGTCGTGCCGGCGCTACCGTCGATGAATATCAGCGGTTTCTTCTTCAATTTCAGCCTTTCCCGAGCCGCTCACCGCCATACTTGTTCTTGTGTATGGGGCCCCACCACCATTCATTGTCCAGATACCACTTGACCGTCTTGCGGATGCCGGATTCGAAGTTCTCTTCCGGGCGCCAGCCGAGCTTGTCCATCAGCTTTGCCGGATCGATTGCATACCTGAGGTCGTGGCCGGGACGGTCTTTCACATAGGTGATCAGCGTCTCGTATTTCGTTCCGTCTTTCCTGGGCCTCAAATCGTCGAGTATCGCGCACACGGTCTCTACGACCTCGAGGTTCGTGCGCTCGTTGTGTCCGCCGACATTGTAGGTCTCGCCGCTCACGCCCTTCTCGTTGACTAGACAAAGCGCCTTGACATGGTCGTCCACGTAAAGCCAATCACGCACGTTCGCGCCCTGACCGTAGACCGGAAGCGGCTTCGAGTCTAGGCAATTGAGAATGATCAGCGGGATGAGTTTCTCGGGGAAGTGGTAGGGACCGTAGTTGTTAGAGCAATTCGTGATCAAAACCGGCAGACCGTAAGTATCGTGCCAGGCTCTGACGAGGTGGTCAGAAGACGCCTTGGACGCCGAATACGGGCTGTGAGGGGAATAGGGCGTAGATTCGGTAAAATACCCCTCCTCGCCCAAAGTTCCGTATACTTCATCGGTAGATATATGCTGGAAACGGAAATCCGGATGCTCGCGCCAATACTTGAGCGCCGCCTGCAAAAGCGTTGCCGTTCCCACAATGTTTGTGCGGATGAATTCGCCAGGACCGTCGATCGAACGGTCTACGTGCGATTCCGCGGCGAGGTGGAATATCGTATCTGGCTGGAAATCCTCGAACGCCTTGTCCATCGCCTCTTGATCGCAGATATCCGCCTTAAGGAGCGTATACTTGCCTTCGACCTCCTTGAGCGATTCGACGTTCCCGGCATAAGTGAGCTTGTCGACCACGAGAACCTCGCGCCCTTCGCGGCAAAGGTGGCGCACGAGGGCGCTGCCGATGAATCCGCAACCACCGGTTACAATGCAACGCTTACTCTTCATCTGTCATCTCCGATTTTTTCTGCGCCTCGTTCTTGGGTTCGGCAGATTCTTCCGTCTTCGCGGCGTCCTCTCCGGCTTCCGGAGCTTCACCTTCGCCTTTCTTCTTGCGGCGCTTGCTGCTGGAATATCCATATCCGTAGCCGTAACCGTAACCATAGCCATAACCATAGCCGTAACCATATCCCTTGTAGTGGGAGTGGTAGCCGCCATGGTGCCGCGACGGGCTGAACGCCGCCTGGCTCGAAACTTCCACGTCGTTGACGATTACGCCAATAATGTTCGCTCCGGCTTCGGTGAGGCAGCGGGCGCAGTATTGGATGGGCTTGAAGTGCGTGCGGTCCGGGCAGCACATGATGATTGCGCTGTCCACCAGCGTCGCAAGCGTCACTACGTCGCCCACGAGCCCGAACGGCGGCGAGTCGATGATTATCTTGTCGTAGTGCTCGCGCGCCCAATCGAGGAATACCGGAACAATCTTTGACCCAAGGATCGTCGCAGGGTTGATTCCTTCCGGAGGCATCGAGCAAATTACGCTAAGATTGGGGACTGGCGTCTCATTGACTAGCGAGGAGAAGTCCGGTGGATTTTCCGCATCTGCGCGCTGCAGAGCATGCGAGAACGAATTCGCATCGCTGATTTTCTCCACGCCCCAGACGCGCGCCAAACGCGGACGGCGGAGGTCGAAGTCCACAAGAAGCGTTTTCTTGCCTGTCTGGGCATAGGAAATGGCTATCGAGGTCGAGGTGACCGTCTTGCCCTCGCCAGGTTGCGTGGAAATCACAAGCGTACATTTGGTGAGCGACTCGTAGCGCGGCGAATCGAGGAGGTTGCGAAGTCCCGCGACCGCCTCAGAGAACTGCGAATATTTGTCTTCGACCATGAATTTCGCCACTTGCTCGCGCTTCTTGCGGCGAACGTGCGGCAACACCGCAAGCACCTTGAGCGAAAGACGCCCTTCAATATCGGAGAGGTTGACTACCGTATCCTCAAGGTTGTCCATCACCAAGACGAAGAGCAACCCTAGACCTATCGACACGGCTATGCCCGCACCGAAAATCATGAGCGGGTTAGGAAGCACGGGCTTGGAAGGCACGCTCGCGGAGGTCGCGAGGCGCACGATCTCATTATTCGCCTCGGCGTCCATACGGGCCTTGTTCTCATCCATGATAAGGCCTTCCAAAACATTGTTGGAAACCTTGAATTCCGCCTCAAGCTGGCCCAGACCGGATTCCGCAAGCACGATACGCTGCTCCAGCGAGGCTAGTTCGTTGCGTAAATCCTCCTGCTTGTTGCGCATGTTGCCAAGTTGATTGCGCGTGACCTGCAAGGTCGAACGACCGGTCAAAAGTGCACGCGATACCGCGTCAAGGAAGCGCTGGCGCGACATTTCAAGGCGCTTTTTCGCCGCCAAAACCTCAGGGTGGTTTTCCGTATACGCCACCAAGAGAGACGCGTAAGCGCCGGAATCGTCTTGGAACTGGCGATACTCAGTTGCGATTTCTTCCGCGCGCGGGACACCCGTAGAAAGATTGCCGAAGCTCACCGGATCTTGCTGGACTTCGATAAGGAGTTTCTCCCATTCAATTAGTTGCGATTCGCTCGTTTCGAGCGCCAAGATGTCGCCGGTCGTCTTGTTCAAGCCCTGCTGCACCGTATCGCGCATCGAGCGCAGGTTGTCCACCTTGTTCGCGGTGCGGAAATCGAGGAGTTGCTTGGCGATCTTGTCCACCTCGCGGCGACGTTTTTCCACATTGCCGTGTATCTGGCTTACCGCCTTGTCGCAACGGATCTTGTTTTCATCGTCGGTGAAGGCCTCGATCGCTTCGGCATAAGCATTGGCTAACGCCGCGGCCAACGCCGGAACTCCTGAGCGCACCGTGATGTTGATGATGCGCGAGTTGCGCTGGAGATCGAGCTTCGATCCGCCCAGAGTGGAGATGATCTGCTCGTCGGAGACTGTCGAGGCCGGATGGTTCGCGCGATACTGTTGAACGATGCGCGTAACGATTTTCTCGGATCTCCAGTCCGGAATGCGCGTATTGAAGATTTCGGCATAAGATGTGCCGAAGTCTGGCATCGCCTGGTCGAGCGCGCTCCTGCCCATAGAACCCGAGCTGCGGCGCATATCCATCGTGAACGAGCTGCGCGCCTCGTAGACCGTGGGCGAAATCTTGTACATTGCGAAAGAAACGACAAGTCCGATCAACAGAAACACGAATACGCTAAGCCACCGCTGCGAAATGACGCGTAGCATGCGGCCGACCGTAATCGTGCCGACGATAGAGCCTTCATCGCCGCCCGAAGGAGCCGAGTATGAACGCGACTGGCCATAACTGCCGCCGTAGGCCGGCGCACCGTAAGCACCGCCGCCGTAGTACTTGGGGCCTGTACCGCTGCCGTAGTATTGCGGGCCGGAGCCGCCACCGTAATATGAAGGTTTGTCAGCCATTTTTGGACTCCTCTCCGGCTTTGGCGACGCGCCGGTTCGCCGGGATCGCCGCCGCGGAAACCGCAAGCGCACCCAGCAAAACCGCCATGGCATCGCTCCTGAGCCAGGAACATTCAACAACCGTCAATGCGGCCGCCACAACAAAGACGACCGGGAAAATAACATGTACCGCCCTGAATTCGAATTTCCCGAAGGACGACACGAGCCGGGAAACAAATCCCCAGACGAGAAAACCAAGAGCCACCGCGCAAATCCCGGCACCAAGAACGCCGCGTTCGGCCACTAGTTGCAAATATCCGTTCAGCGCTCCGGACTGCCCAGGCATTATCGAACTGTAGTCGGACGCCTCCGCACGGAAGCGCACATCCACTGGATAAGAACCCAATCCTGTGCCAAGCCAGAGATTGTCCTTGAAGGCAGAAAAAGCGATTCGCGAAAGAGGTGCTCTGGCCGCCATGTATTCCGGCGAAAGAAATTGCATCTTTTCCGCCGCCTCTAGACGGTTGGCCAAACCCGTCCCAGCGTCGGCAGATGCCACAAACAACCCGCCGAACACGGTCATCGCGATAAAGAACACGCCACACCTGAGCGATGCCGCGCCCTCGAACACATTGCGGTTGAAGAAGAACCCGACAATAATCATCACAAGCGCAGCGACAAGGAACACAAGCACCGCAACCAGAGTAGAAAACATCAGCATGCCGCACATCGTCCCCGCGAGCCCCGCCGCCACGAGAAACTCCACGCGCGTCCAATGCTTTTCCGTCGCCCCGAAGAGTCCTGCGATTCCGCACAGCAATGCAACACCAAAAGCCGGGCCAACGTAAAACGGACTCTTCAGACCGCAATCCGCCATCATGGAAATCGCCATGTCACCGCAAAGGAATTCCACGGCAAAGAAAAGACCCGCCAAACCCGCCACTATGCAAACCGTGCAAAGAAACGCATATCTCGCCGCCTTGCCAAGTGCATTGCGGACTCCCGTCGCCACAACCGTCATCGCCACCGCCGCGCAAAACGGCAAAAAACCCGAACCATCAACGCCGCCAGGCAACCAATCCACCGCAGTTCC
>JBGURT010000050.1:0-5413 GCA_045132115.1 Kiritimatiellia bacterium | reverse complement strand
TTTAACGGGGATTTAGCTCAGTTGGTTAGAGCAGCTGCTTTACACGCAGCGGGTCGGGGGTTCGAGTCCCTCAGTCCCCACCATCCTTCGCGACTTTGTCGCTGCGGATGGCATGCAATCGACATGACAAATGTTTTGGTCAAGAGTGCCATTCCTGCAGTGAAAGAGGGCTGAGGGTTGAGGTCTTAGGGTTGAGGGGAGAAACAGATTCGAGACCTTGAACCGCCGCGGAGAAGCCCGCAAGCGTCGTAGTGAGCGGAATTCCTGCGAGAGTGGCGGCCGTGCGGATTTTCAGACTGTCGTGCGCGGCACTCTCGCCGTCCTCTCTGGTGTTGACGATCCACTTGACCTTGCCGAGACGTATCAAGTCGAGCGCATTGGGACTGCCGAGCGGGATGCGATAGAGCGCGTTCGATTCGATTCCGGCGTTCCAGAGCGCTGTGGAGGTTCCGCGAGTAGCCCAAATCTCATAGCCTAGCGAGTCCAGCTTTTTTGCGAGACGGACGACTTCTTCTTTGTCCTCGTTGCGCACGGAAAGGACAATGCCGCCCTGTCCAGGCTTGGGCAAGGGACTTCCCGCTGCGATTTGGCTTTTGTAGTAGGCAGTAGCCGCATCGTCCCCGAACGCCATCACCTCGCCTGTGGATTTCATTTCAGGCGTGAGCGTAATATCCGCACCCGGGAATTTTACGAACGGAAATACCGCTTCCTTGACGCAGTAGTATCGGGGAACGGGGCTCGGGGCCCGGGGAACGGGGAAGGCGCCTAACTTCTCTCCTGCCATGCAGCGCGAGGCGACGCCGGCGAGCGACCAGCCGACGGCCTTGGAGACGAACGGCACGGTGCGCGAGGCGCGGGGATTCACTTCGATCATCCAGATTTCGCCATCCTTGACGGCAAGCTGGATGTTCATGAGCCCCACGACATGAAGGCGCGCTGCGAACTTGCGTGCGATGGATTCGACTTCTGCAATCGTCTTGGCCGAAAGCGAAATCGGCGGCGTAACGGCGGCGGCGTCGCCTGAATGGCATCCCGCCGCCTCGATATGCTCGAGGATTGCGCCGACGACAGTGGTCTCGCCGTCGGCGACGCAGTCGACGTCAAGCTCCGTGGCGTGCGTGAGAAATTTGTCGACGAGGATTGGGCGCCCTTCCGAAATCTTCACCGCTTCTTCAACATATTCCCTGAGCCGGTTTTCGTGATAGCAAATCGCCATGCCGCGTCCGCCCAGGACGAACGACGGGCGAACCAACACGGGGTAGCCGATTTCACCGGCGATCTTGAGCGCGTCTTCGACCGTGTGGGCGATGCCGCTCGGAGGCTGTTTTACGCCTATTTCTTCCACGAGCGCGCGGAAGAAATCGCGGTCTTCCGCAAGCGCGATGTCGCGCGGCGAGGTGCCGAGAATCTTGACGCCTGCCGCCTCGAGGCGCTCGGCGAGATTGAGCGGAGTCTGCCCCCCGAACTGGACGATTGCGCCATCGCACCGCTCGCGCTCGTATATTTCCATTACGTCCTCGAACGTCAAGGGTTCGAAGTAGAGCTTGTCCGAGGTATCGTAGTCGGTCGAAACAGTCTCGGGGTTGGAGTTCACCATCACGACCTCATGCCCCATCTTGCGGAGCGCGAACGCCGCGTGGCAGCAACACCAGTCGAACTCGATGCCTTGGCCGATGCGGTTCGGGCCTCCGCCCAAGATCATGATCTTCTTATTCTGATGGTTTGATGGTTTTATGGTTTGATGGCTGTCGCACGAATAATACGAATAGTAATACGGCGTTTTGGCCTCGAACTCGCCAGCGCAGGTATCGACTTCGCCGAATTCCGGCCTGATGCCCAGCTCTAGCCGCCGCGCCCTTATCGCCGCCTCGTCGCAGCCAACGGCCGCCGCGATCTCCCTGTCGCTGAATCCGAACACCTTCGCCTGGCGGAGCACATCCTCTATGATCTCTGAGCCAGCCTTGGACAGAAACTTCCTGAACGCTTCTATCTCGTCAAGCTGCGCCTTGAACCACGGATCGAACGACGCCGCATCGTGCCCGGCAAGCGGGGCCTCGAGCGACCTCACGGCTTTGAGGTAAGCCTGTTTGAAGGTGCGCCCTATGGCCATTGCTTCGCCGACCGATTTCATTTGCGTGCCGAGCCGGCGGTCCACCCCGGGAAACTTCTCGAAGGTGAAACGCGGCACCTTCACGACCACATAATCGAGCGCCGGCTCGAAACACGCCGGCGTCACTTGCGTGATGTCGTTCTTTAGTTCGTCAAGCGTATACCCCACTGCGAGCAGCGCGGCGATCTTCGCAATCGGGAAACCTGTCGCCTTGGACGCGAGCGCGGACGAGCGGCTCACGCGCGGGTTCATCTCGATAATGATGCGCCTCCCGGTCTTCGGGTTCACCGCCCACTGGACATTCGAGCCCCCCGTCTCGATGCCGATCTTCTCCAAGACGCGAATCGAATCGTCGCGCATCGCCTGATATTCGCGGTCGGTCAAAGTCTGGATCGGCGCGACGGTAATGGAGTCGCCGGTGTGCACGCCCATTGGGTCCATGTTTTCGATGGAGCAGACGATTACGGCGTTCCCCGCCTTGTCGCGCATAACCTCCATCTCGAACTCTTTCCACCCGATCAGCGACTCCTCGATGAGCACCTCGCGGTTGAGCGAGGCTTCGAGCCCGCGCGCGACGATCTCGCGGAACTCCGCCGTGTCGTGCGCGATGCCGCCGCCGGTGCCGCCGAGCGTGAAGCCGGGACGGATGATCAGCGGCCACGACCCGATTTCCGCCGCGATTCGTCCCGCCTCCACGGGCGAATGGGCGCTCCCGGACTTCGGCATGTCGAGCCCGAGTTCGGACATCGCCGCCTTGAAGAGATTGCGGTCTTCCGCTCTCGCGATGGCGTCGGCGTTCGCGCCGATCGTCTCGACGCCGCATTCCGCGAGGACGCCGCCCTTCGCCAGCCCCGTCGCGATGTTGAGCGCCGTCTGTCCGCCAAGCGTGGGAAGAAGCGCGTCCGGCTTTTCTTTGCGGATTATCGCGGCGACCGATTCTACCGTCAGCGGCTCGATGTATGTGGCCTCGGCCATTCCGGGGTCGGTCATGACCGTCGCGGGATTGGAGTTGACGAGCACGACCTCGTAGCCCTCGCGCCGCAGCGCCTTGACGGCCTGGCAGCCGGAGTAGTCGAACTCGCATCCCTGGCCGATCACGATCGGACCGGAACCGATAACAAGTATCTTCTTTATGTCGGTGCGCTTCATTTGCACATGCCTTTAAGTGCCGCCGCCACGAGGCCGAGAAAGAGCGGATGCGGCGCCGTGGGACGCGATTTGAACTCCGGATGGAATTGGCAGGCGACAAAGTACGGATGTTTCGTCTGCGGAAGTTCCACGATTTCGACAAGCTTGCCGTCCGGAGACAAGCCGGAAACATTGAGCCCCGACGCAACCAGCGCGGCCCTCGCGTCGCTGTCGTATGCAAGTTCGTAGCGGTGGCGGTGGCGCTCTGATATTTTCGTCGTGCCATAGAGTTTCGCCGCAAGCGAATTTTTGTCGATGACGCACGGATACGCGCCAAGGCGCATCGTGCCGCCCTTCTGCGTTATGCCGCGCTGTTCCTCCATGAGATCGATGACCGGATGCTTCGTCTTTTCGTCGAACTCGGTGGAGTTTGCATCCTTCCAGCCGATGACGTCGCGGGCGTATTCGATTACCGCGCACTGCATCCCCAGGCAGATGCCGAGGAACGGAAGCTTGTGCTCTCGAGCGTACTTGATCGCGGCGATCTTGCCTTCGACCCCACGCGAGCCGAACCCGCCCGGCACAAGAACGCCGTCGATGTCTTTTAGTTTTTCTTTGCACTTTGTGTTCTTTGTGTCCTTCGCAGCTAAAAGCTCTTCCGCCTCGATGGGCACGACCTCCACTTTGCAGTCTTTGGCCATGCCTGCGTGCTGAAGCGCCTCGTGGATGGATTTGTAGGCGTCGCGGATCGTGATGTATTTGCCCACGAGCGCGATCCGGCAATGGCGTTTAGGCTTCGTGGCCTTCCTGACTAGCGTATCCCACGCCGTGTGCTTTATGGGCCAAATATCAAGATGCAGCTGCCGCAATACCTGCTCGTCCAATCCCTGCTTGCGCAATTCGCGCGGCACGGCGTAGACCGAATCCGAAACATCCTGCTCCTCGATTACGCATTCGCGCTTGACGTTGCAGAACATCGCGAGCTTCTCGCGGTGTTCTTCCGGGATGGGCATTTCCGTGCGGCAAACGAGGATGTCCGGGACGATGCCGATGTTGCGGAGCATGCCGACGGAATGTTGCGACGGCTTTGTCTTCAGCTCGCCCGCCGCCTTTAGGTACGGGACAAGCGTGAGGTGGACGAAGCACGTGTTGTCCGTTCCTTCCTCGAAGCGGAACTGACGCGCCGCCTCAAGGAACGGCAGCGACTCGATGTCGCCCGACACGCCGCCGATTTCGCATAGCACGATGTCGCAGTCATGCTCGCCCGCCGAGCGGATCGCCGCCTTGATTTCGTCCGTGATGTGCGGCACGACCTGCACAGTGCCGCCCAAGTAGCCGCCCGCCCTTTCGCGCGCCAGCACTGCGGAGTAGATGCGCCCCGAAGTGTAGTTGCTCGCCTTTGAGCAAGTCACCCCGGCGAAGCGTTCGTAGTGGCCAAGATCGAGATCTGTCTCGGCACCGTCGTCAGTCACGAAAACTTCGCCGTGCTGATACGGCGACATTGTGCCGGGATCGACATTGAGGTAGGGGTCGAGCTTCTGCATGAACACCTTGTAGCCACGGCTCTTAAGCAAAAGCGCAAGGCTCGCGCTCGTTATCCCCTTGCCGAGACTTGAAACGACACCACCAGTGATGAATACGTATTTGACTTGCTTTTTCATTTTGAGATCAACTCCTTTAAACCGTTGAAGAGATACGCGCTGTCGTGCGGGCCGGGGCACGACTCGGGATGGTACTGCACCGAAAACGCCGGTAGCGTCTTGTGACGGACGCCCTCTATCGTGCCGTCGTTCAGGTTGATGTGCGTCACCTCCAGGCAATCGGGCAGCGTCGCGGGATCGACCGCGAAGTTGTGGTTCTGGCTCGTTATCTCGACCTTGCCTGTCGCGAGATTCTTAACGGGATGGTTGCTGCCATGGTGCCCGAACTTGAGGCGCATCGTCTTAGCGCCGCATGCGAGCGACAGCAGCTGGTGTCCGAGACAGATGCCCATGAGCGGCACCTTGCCGAGCAGCTTGCGGATGTTCTCGATTGCGTATGTGACTGCAGCGGGATCGGCCGGTCCGTTCGAGAGGAATACGCCGTCCGGCTTCATCGCGAGCACGTCTTCCGCACTCGTCTTCGCCGGCACCACAATGACCGTCGCGAATTCCGCCAGCGAACGGAGTATGTTGG
>JBGURT010000049.1:0-5823 GCA_045132115.1 Kiritimatiellia bacterium | reverse complement strand
CGAGAGCGGAGAGCTGTGTTTTATAGACGATTTAGAGCTCAACTGCGAGGCGGCGCGTAAATGCGGTTGGCGAGCGGTAAGATTTTTAGACAATGCCCAGGTTGTCGCCGAATTCGAAAAGGAACTTCTGGAATGATGATTTCCTCGCTGATGGCCGGGCTGACGCTTTTTGCCGTTGCGCATACGATTGAACTTGGAAAAAACGATTTTCTGTTGGATGGAGAGGCGCTGAAGATCCGCGCGGGAGAAGTGCATTATGCGCGCATTCCACGCCAGTATTGGCGCCATCGTCTGCAAATGCTCCGCGCCATGTGGTGCAATGCGGTAGGGTGCTACATGTTCTGGAACTACCACGAACGGAAGCCGGGCGTCTACAAGTGGGATGGCGGCGGCGGACTACACGCCGCTCGACGCCACGAAATATCCGGTATTGCCCTCTGGGCTTTTGGGCCCCGTGTCGCTGACACGTAATGGTCAAGACTAATTCCACCGCTCCCTATTGCCTTTTCCCTCGATTTATGGTATAATTTATACGAAATACAAAAAGAAAGGAAACGCTATGGGTATTTTCAAGGCGTATGACATCCGTGGCATCTATGGCCAGAATCTTGACGAGAAGGTTTTCTATAAGATCGCGCGTGCGTACGTGCGCTTCGCGAAGGTGAAAAAGGTAGTGGTCGCGCGCGACTGCCGCAAGTCTTCCGACAGCCTCTTCGCGGCGTTCACCAAAGGCCTCACCGACGAAGGCGCTGACGTTCTGGATGTGGGGCTCGCGTCCACGCCGATGAGCTATTTCGCCAACGCCACGCTCAAGGCGGACGGCTCGGTGATGATTACGGCTTCGCACAACACGAAGGAATGGAACGGCTGCAAGCTTTGCAAGGCGAACGCCGTGCCTATTTCCGGCGCGACGGGCATCAAGGATATCGAGGCGATCGTGGCGGCAATGCCAGACGACGAACCGCCGGCGGGCGCGGGGAAGATCGAGAAGGTAGATGTCTCGGCGGCGTATGGCGAACATGTGCGCAAGTTCGCGCATCTCGCGCGTCCGGTGCATGTGGCGATGGACTTCGCCAACGGCATGGGCATCGCCGAAAGCGTCGCCTTCAAGGGCCAGGACATGCTCACGCACGACGATCTCTACGGCGAATACAACGGCGACTTCCCCAACCATGCCGCCAATCCGCTGGAGCACGAGACACTCGACGACATCCGCGCGCTCATCAAGGCCAATCCCGGCAAGTATGCGTTCGGCGTGGCGTATGACGGCGATGCCGACCGCGCGGGATTCATCGACGAGAAGGGCGAGATCATCCCGATGGATTTCATCACCGCGCTCATCTCGCAGGACCTCCTCAAGTCCAATCCCGGCGCAGTGTGCTTCTACGACCTCAGGTCCACGAAGATGGCCGAGGAGACCATCCGCGCCTCCGGCGGCAAGCCGATGATGTCGCGCGTGGGCCACAGCTTCATCAAGGAGCAGATGCGCCAGAACGACGCGATCTTCGCTGGCGAACTTTCCGGACACTATTACTTCAAGGCGAACTCCACGGCGGAGTCCAGCTCGATGGCGACGTATGCGCTCGCGAATATCGTGTCGGCCTCGGACAAGCCGCTCTCGGAACTGATCGAGCCATTGAAGAAGTACAGCCAGTCCGGCGAAATCAACACCAAGACGGTGACGCCGCCGGCGGAAATCCTCAAGAAGATCAAGGAGCTTTACGCCACGAAGGCGAAAGTGTTCGAGCTCGACGGCGTGAGCGTGGACGCGTGGGAGACGGAAGGATATTGGGCCAACGTGCGCATGTCCAACACCGAGCCGCTCGTGCGTCTCAACCTTGAAGGCAAAACCCCTGAAATCATGGAGAAGAAGCGTGACGAATTTCTTGCGATCATCCGCGCTTGAGGCGTTTTTCGCGGCGGCGGTTTGCGCCGCGCTCGCAGGGTGCGGTTCGGGCGACGGGACGGCGGAACTCGCCGAGTCGCGCCAGGCGTTCGCGCGGCACGATCTGAAGGCCGCGGACAAGTTTGCCGACAAGGCGGTCAAGTGCGACGCCAAGAATGTGGACGCGCTCGTGAATTCGGCGCGGGTGAAAATCGCGCTCGCGCATTTGCCAGAGGCGCGGCGCGACATCTCCAAGGCCATGCAGCTTGAAGGCGAGGCCGAGGACGTTCTCCTCACCGAGGCCGAAATCGCCTATCTCTCCAAGGATTACGCCAAAGCGGTTTACGATTGCCGGAAGGTCGCCGAGGACGCTTCGCGCACTGCCGAAGTGCGTTCGCAGGCGTACAATGTGATTGGCGTGGTGATGTGGTCGGCGCAGCAGAACGACGAGGCGCGCGTCTCGTTTTTGCGCGCGCTCAGGCTCAATCCGCGCAATCCTGCCGCGTGGTACAACCTTGGGCGGCTCTACCGCGACGGCTTCGCGGGATATGACATGGCGGCGTTGAGGGCGTTCGAGGCTTTTGTGCACCGTGCGCCGGAAGCCGATGTGCGTGTCCAGCGCGTGCAGCGGTTCGACATCAAGGATCTGCGCGAGGCGATCGCGCGCAAGGCTTCGTCGCGTCCCGGCGCGGCCCAGCGCGACAGCGAACGCGCGGCGGCGCTTATCCAGGAGGCGCAGGTCCAGGCCAAGAAGGGCAATCCCAAGAACGCGCTCGCGAAGTACGAGCAGGCGATCCAGGCCGATCCGTTGAGCTTCGAGGCGGTAGTGGGCAAGGCGGAGATCCTGCCCAAAGCGGATCGCACCCCCAAGGGCAGCGAGCGCCAGCTCGAGGCCTACAAGCTTGCGTGCGAGCTCCAGAGCGGCAATACCGACACGCTACTCAAGGCCGCGCAACTCGCCTACAAATACAAGGACCACACCGCAGAGGCCGTTGACCTCTATTCGCGCGCGCTTGCGACGGATCCTTCAAATCTCCAGGCGCTCGACGGGCTCATCGCTTCCATCCGCAAGCTCGGCGGAAAGGAAGATGTCGCCAAGGTGTATCAGTCGTATCGCGACGATCTGGCCGCCCGGCGCAAATAAATGAGCGAACTCTCGACCACCGATTACGTGCTTATCGCCTCGTCGCTTGCGATGGCGATCGTAGGCGCGTTCGGCGGTTTTTCGGGTGCGCTCGCGTTTTTGCTGGGGTCGGTGGCCGGAGGCGCCGCCGCAAAATTCAGTTGGGACTTCGCCTGCGGAGCGATCGAGAATGTGCCGGTGGGTGCGCTTGTGGTTGTCGCCGCCGCGATTGTCGCGTTCGGGATCGTGAGGGCGATAGTGCGCAAGGTCGTTTCGGGGATGCTCGCCCAGCCGGGAGATGCGATCTTCGGGTTCGTGACCGGCGCGGTGACCGGGCTTGCGATCGCGGGCGCGATCATGACCGTGGCCGGCCCCGAATACTTCGCGTTCTTCCAAGAGAAGGGATTCTTGCTGTCGCTCGTCGATTTTGGAGGTGCAAAGCCATGAGAAAAGAGGATTTTGATGCCGCCGCCGGGTGTTTCCCTGATGTGTGCTTCAACGATATCCCGGACCTCGGGATAATCCTTGGTTCAGGTTGGGGCGATGCGCTTAAGATGGACGAGTGCCTCGTGCGCATTCCGTATTCGGACGTCCCCATGCTCGGTCAGACGACAGTCCAGGGCCATAGCGGCGAGTTCATTCTCTACCGCCTTGCGGGACGGCTTGTCGCCGCATGGTGCGGACGCCGCCATTTCTACGAGGGCGAGGGCTGGGAAAAGGTCGTGCTGCCAGTCGAGATTCTGCGCCGCATGGGGTGCGGCAAGATCCTCGTCACCAACGCCGCCGGCGGCATAAATCCGCTCCTCAAGGCGGGGGATTTCGTTATCCTCACCGACCACATAAACCTTGTGGGCATAAATCCGCTTATCGGGTCGCACGTACCCGAATGGGGACCGCGCTTCCCCGATATGACGGATATCTACAGCCGGCCGCTCATCGAGAAACTTCACGCCGGCGCGCGCAAGCTAGACCTTCGCGCCATGGACGGAATCTACGCCTTTACCTCCGGGCCTTGCTACGAGACGGCGGCGGAAATCCGCGCCTACAAGGCGCAGGGGGCCGATGTCGTGGGCATGTCCACGGTGCCGGAGACGGTCTTTGCGAAGGCTTGCGGAATGCAAGTGGCCGCCGTAAGCCTCGTGAGCAATCTCGCTGCGGGGATAGGGCACGCGCCTCTCGACCATTCCGAGGTAATCGCGGCGGCGGAACGCGCCAAGAGCGGCATGAAAGCCCTCATCGAGGATTTTGTCGCTAGAAGCTGATATCGAGGATTTCGCCGACTCCGTGCTGGTAGAGTCCGGCGGCGCGGAAAATACGCGCACATCCTACCTTAGCGACCTCTCGTTTTTCTCTACGTTTCTCTCGGGTCGCGGCAAGACCGAAGCCCAGGATGTCACCTTGGACGACATCGTGGAGTTTCTTCAGGAAGAGCGGCGCGACGGGCTCAAGGCGTCTACTCGTGCACGCCGGGCGGCGGCGATCCGTGCGTTTTTCAAGTACCTCAAATTCGAGCGGCGCATAAAGACGAGTCCGGCAGAATTGCTCGAGACCGCGAAAATCGGACGGCGTTTGCCTCGCGTACTTTCGGAAAAAGAAGTCTTCGACATGATTGATGCCTGCAAGGGCGAAGATCCGCGCAATGTCCGCGACCGCGCAATTTTGGAACTTCTATACGGATGCGGGCTTAGGGTCTCTGAACTGTGCGATCTCGCGACCGACGATATCGTGGGCGACGGCTCGCTCTTGCGGATAATCGGCAAAGGCGACAAGGAGCGGCTCGTGCCGATTGGCCATGCCGCCGGCGACGCGCTCAATGTCTATATTGGGAGTGCTCGCCATTTCTTCACGCGCGGCGATTTGGGCGTTAGGCCGGTTTTCGTCACGCGCCTCAAAGACAAGTTCACCCGGCGCGGCATCCTCAAGATCGTGAAGGAACGCGCCATTGCGGTTGGGATAGACCCAAAGCGCATCAGCCCGCACGTCTTGAGGCATTGCTTCGCGTCGCACATGCTTTCGCGAGGCGCGGACATAAGGGCGATCCAGGAACTTCTTGGACATGCGGACATTTCCACGACGCAAATCTATACTCACGTCGATCCCGCGCATTTCGAAGAAATCCACGCCCATCATCCTCGGCACTGACGATTTAGATTCGCCAGGACTTGCATTTTTACCAAAAATTTGGTATAATACACTCATAATCCCAAAAACGGAGCCGATGGTATGAAAGTTGTCCAAGACAAAGGTGTCGCCGGGAAAGTGATTGTCGTCACTGGTGCGACGGGGGTTTTGTGCTCATGCATGTGCGAAGACATGCTCAAGCACGGCGCGAAAGTGGCACTTTTGGGACATTCGCTCGCGAAAGCGGAAGATTTGGCCAAGAAGTTCACGCGCAAAGGCTTGACGGAAACCCTGGCTGTGGAATGCAATGTTTTGGACAAGGATTCGATCGAGAAGGCGCGTGCCGCGGTAATGAAGAAATGGCGCCGGATCGACGTGCTCGTCAATGGCGCGGGCGGCAACCACCCCAGGGGTACGGCGCCGGCGGAGCAGATGACGCCCAACACCCCGCTTGCAGATACGTTCTTCGGGCTAGAGGCGGAAGGCTTCGAGGCGGTGAACAGGCTCAACTTGATCGGTACCATATTGCCGTCGCAGATTTTCGGCAGGGAGCTCGTGAAGACGCGCGGATGCATTTTGAACTACGCGTCGATGGCGAGCTTCCAGCCGATGACGAAGGTTGCGGCATACGCGGCGGCGAAGGCGGGGATTCTGAATTTCACGAGCTGGCTTGCGACGCATCTGGCGCCTATGG
>JBGURT010000048.1:0-12574 GCA_045132115.1 Kiritimatiellia bacterium | reverse complement strand
TAAAACGCATTCCGCCGCCCGAGACTCGCGGAACGGACGCGCCGTTGCGGGCGCTCGTGTTCGATTCGGTCTTCGACGAATTCCGCGGCGTGATCACATACGTGCGCGTGGTGGACGGCTCGCTCAAGGCGGGGCAGAGCGTAACCTTCATGGGCAGCCGGGTTACGACGGCGGTTCACGAAGTGGGGATTTTCTCGCCCAACAAAAAGCCGGTGGAGAAGCTCGAGGCCGGGCAGGTGGGGTATATAGTGGGCACCGTGAAAGACCCGAGCGAAATCAAAATCGGCGATACGGTGACGACGGCCAAGCTGGGCGCGGAAGATCCGCTTCCCGGTTTCCACGACATCCACCCGACGGTTTTCTGCGGCATCTACCCGATGAGCACCGACGAATTCCAGAAGGTGGCGCAGGGGCTCGAGAAGCTGCATTTGAACGACAGCGCGTTCACCTTCCACCACGAAAGTTCGCTGGCGCTGGGGTTCGGGTTCAGGTGCGGGTTCCTGGGGCTTTTGCACATGGAGATCGTGCAGGAGCGGCTTAGGCGGGAGTTCGGGCTGGACATCATCACCACGTCGCCCGGCGTCGTCTACAAGCTCAAGATGAAAGACGGCGAAGAGCGCGAGCTCGACAATCCCTTGCAGATGCCGGATCCTTCCGCGCTCGAGACCATATCCGAGCCTATCCTCAAGACGCGCATCATCACGCCTTCGGAATCGATCGGCGACGTGATGCGCATCGTAATGGACCGGAGAGGTTTCGTGGAGGGGACGGAGACGATAGACCAGAAGCGCGTGATGCTCCACTGCAAACTGCCTTTGAACGAGATTTTGATAGACTTCCACGACACGCTGAAATCGGTCTCGCACGGATATGCGTCGATGGACTACGAGCCTGCGGGATATCAGGTTTCGGATATCGTGAAGATGGACATCCTCCTCAACGGGGAGACGGTGGATGCGTTCGCGACGATGGTGCACCGCGACAAGGCGAGGGCGCGCGGCATCCAGATGTGCAAGGCGCTTTCGGAGGCGATTCCGCCGCACCAGTTCAAGATTCCGGTGCAGGCGGCGATAGGCAAGGAGATAATCGCGCGCGAGGACATCCGTCCGTTCCGCAAGGACGTCCTCGCGAAGCTCTACGGCGGCGACGTGACGCGCAAGATGAAGGTTTTGGAAAAGCAGAAGCGCGGCAAGGCGCGCATGAAGGAATTTGGCCACGTGAACGTGCCGCAGAGCGCGTTTATCGCGGTTTTGAAAGGGACTATCAAGGAGTAAACGAAAAATGATGAACGACATAACATTCGAACAAGCCTGGAACTACGGCGGACCTCTGATGTGGGTTTTGGCCGGAATAAGCGTTTTCGGCCTTGCGGTCGTATTGTATCTGTGGATTGCGCAGAGCCGCTTCGTGTTTCTGAAGTCGGCCTACAACCGCGTGATGGCGGCGAAAGACCGCGAGGCGGCCGGCGGCAGGATCGCGGCGCGCGCGTTCGCGGCGGTGGACTGGCTCGCGGATGTGGCGGCGATCGCTCCGTTGGTGGGGCTTTTGGGCACGGTGCTCGGCATGTTCCGCGCGTTCGGCGGAATCGCGAGCGATGTTTCGGCCGGAGCGAAGCCCGTGGTGCTCGCGCAGGGCGTCTCGCAGGCGATCGTGACGACGATTTTCGGTCTCGTGGTGGCGATTCCCGCGCTGTGCTTCTACGCGTTGCTGCGCCGCCGCTGCCAGAAGCGCATTGCCGAACTCGAGGAGGCTTGCAGTGAAGTTCAGGACTGAAAACCGCAGCAAAGCGCCGACGCTGGCGATGACTTCCATGCTGGACGTCATCTTCCTGCTGTTGTGCTTTTTCGTGACGGTGAGCGTCTTTTCGCAGTGGGAAAGCGAGATTTCCATCAAGCTCCCCAACGCCAAGACGGCCCAGGAGCCCGAACGTCTCCCCGGCGAAATCATCGTCAACCTCACCAAAGAGGGCAAGGTGCGCGTGAACGGCGGCGACATGCTGCTTTCGGAGCTCAAGTCGCGCTTGGCGAAGATCTCCAGGTTCTATCCCGGCCAGCCCGTGATAATCCGCGCCGACAAGGAAGTGAAGTACGAATCGCTCGTCGAGGTGATCGACACTTGCCGCGAGGCGGATGTCTGGAATTTCTCCCTGGCGACTGAGGGCGAGCAGTGAGCGTTCTTTCCGCGATATTCTTCGCCGCGATGGCGATAACCCCGGCCGACCGGCTCGCGATGGCCGACCGCCGGTTCAATCAGCGCGACTACGCCACCGCGTTCAAGGAATATCAGGCCCTTTACAAGTCCGGAGAGCAGGTCAACGACGGGCTTTTGTTCCGGCTTGCGGAGTGCCGCCGCGCCCAGGACAACCAGACGGACGCGAGGCGGTACTACCAGGTTTTGCTGAAGAAGTACCCGAACTCCAAGTACGCGAGCCAGGCGCGGCTGATGTCCGCCCTGGCGGTCGAGGGCGAGACGCGCCGCACGGAACTTTTGCTGCTGGATTCGGATTCCACGCCTGCGGACATCCGTGCCGCCGCGCTTTACTACCTTGCGCTGGACGACGACGATCCGGAGAAACTCCAGCGGGCGATCAAGCTGGACCCGAACGGCAAATACGCGCCGCACGCGAAGTTGCGCCGCGCTTCGATCCTTGCTTCGTCCGGCAACGCGAAGGAAAAGCGCGACGCCGTGGAGCTCTTGACGGGAATCGCCTTCGGGCGCGACGAAGACAGCAAGAAGTTCGCGGAGGACGCGCTCTATCTTGCCGCCGCCACGAGCTACTCGGACAAGAAGTACCGCGACGCGGGCAATCTCCTGCACCGTTACATGAGGTCCTACCCAAGCGGCAAATACGTTAAAGACGTAATCAAGATCTGCGCCTGGTGCGACTATATGCAGAGCAAGTATGCCGATACTCTCGCGCTGTGCGCGCAAGAGGAGAGCGACGATACGGCCTATCTCACCGGCGCGTCGCACTATGCGCTTGGCGAAAACGAATTGGCGCTCAAGGATTTCCGCTCGTACTTGCAGAAATACCCCGCAGGGCGCTACCGCAACGAGGCGGAATTGCCGCTGGCGAGGCTTGAGTTCGGCGAGGCCGAAAAAGCCGGCGACATGGAGAAGATGGTCGATGCGGCGCAACGCGGCGCCAAACTTGGCGGTATTGCGTCGGATTGCCTGAGGCTCGCGTGGGCTTACGAGCGTACGGGGAGGATCGATGACGCGATGCGCGAATATATCGCGGTTGCGGACCGCTTCCCCGGGACCAAAGAAGCGTCCGAGGCGATGTACCTCAAGGCGATGATCGACTTGCGCGAGCGGCGCTGGAACGCCGCCGACCTCGCGCTCAAGGAAGCGCTGGGCAACAGACTCGAGCCGCGCAGGGTGCCGGAGGCGAAGTATTGGCGCGGCATCGCGTCGGTGCAGCTCGAGCATGCGGAAGAAGGCGTGGCGCTTTTGAAGGAAGCGATCGAAGGCGGGATTTCGCTGGACATGACACGCGAAGCGAAGCTCGTCATCGCGGATCACGACTACAACTCCGGGCGCATCGAAGAGGCCAAGGAAAGATATCGCGAGCTCGTCGCCAACGGCGCGGCCGAGCGCATGAGCGCCAAGAAAGCGCTCATGGTGGGCAAATTGATCGAATCCAAAGAATGCGCCAAGGCGCTTGCGGATTCCGAATCGCCCGAGTGGCGCCAGGCCGGCTGGGCGCTCTTGGGACATATCGAAGAAAGCGAGAAGAACTACCAGGCGGCGATAGACGCATACCGCAGGGCGCAAGCGGAGCTCGTGGAAACGGACGAACTGCCCGCGGCCGTTTTGAGGCTTGGCGTCCTTGAGGCGGACAACGGCGAATTCGATTGCGCCGAGAAAACGCTCGTCAAGGCGGTCGATCTCAACAAAGAGGACGTGCTTGCGCGCGCCGAGGCATATCTGAGTCTCGCGAAAACCGCGGCAGGCAAGGGCGACAGGGAAACGGCGGTCGGCTACGCGACGGTAGTGGCGACGCTCTTCGACCGCACGCCGTTCGCCGCGGAAGCACAGAGGATGTTGGAGGAAGCGAAATGAGTCGCAGAGACATCATCATAGCCGCGCTGGTCATCTCGTTCGCCTTGCACGTGGCGACGATGATCTGGGCGCGCCCGAAAGTGATGACTTCGGTGGCGCGCGGGCTCGCGCGAGTCAAAAGGCACGTAAACACTGTGCAGCGCGAAGAGCCGCCGGCGGGCGATCTTACCGAGATGAGTCTTGTCGAGGACGAAGAGGCGCGCAAGGACGCGCCGGAAATCGACGAAGAGGAAATCCTCAAGCTTTCCGCGTTGAGCGCGATGAACAATGTGCCGCTGGACGACAATGCGCAGCTCGCCGCGCCCGAGCCCAGCGAAATATCGCGCGATCTCGAAAGCTACAAGATCATCGAGGCGCCGAACGTATTCGACGTTCCGCCAATCGAATTCTCCGCGAGTACCGGCAAAAATCTGGAATTCAAGGTCCAGTTCGAAACGCCGCCGCCTATCGCCAAAATCACGCCCAGACTCGAGGTGGAGATCGAAAGCGAACCCGTGATCGTGCCGGAGGAAACCATCCCCGAGATGGAAATCGCGGACAGCGCCCCAGAAACCGCGAAGGAAGATCCCGAGCAACTCGTGAAGGACAAGGTTCCGGAATTCAAGCCGCAGGATGCGGTCACGGCGGAAGTGAACGAAAAGCTTGTCGAAGAAGAAAAGGCGGCGGTGAGAGAGCTTATCGACGACTATGCCGCCGCCGACATCACCGAGGCGGTGGACTTCGCCGCGGAGCGCCAGATCAAGGACGGCTACACGTACTTCCGGGTGAGACTCGAGCCCAAGCAGGATTTGCCGATCGTCGCCAAGGATTTCGTGATTCTCATCGATACTTCGCCGTCGATCGGACGCGACCGTCTCGCTTCGGTCAAGGACGCGATCAAGCGGCTGATGGTAAACGGCACGAACACCGGGGACAGGTTCAATATCGTGGCCTTCAGCGACAAGTTCCAGTATGCGTTCAACTCCTGGCAGCCGTGCGACGCGATATCCTTCGGCCGGGCGGAGAAGTGGCTGGACAACCGGGTTTTGCACGGCTGGACCGACGTCTTCGGCGTGATCAAGTCCGTCCTGACCCTGCCGCGCGACCCGAAGCGCCCGCTGATCGCGCTCGTCGTGACTGACGGCGACGCCAACGCAGGCGTGAGCGAAACGGCGCAGATCCTCTCCAGATTCTCTTCGCTCAACGACGGCCTTATCTCCGTTTACATGTATGGCGTCAAGGGCAGCGCGAACAAGGAGCTCATAGACGTCTTGACGCGCGGCAACCGCGGCGAGTCGATGATCTACAAGGAGGGATTCTTCCGCCGTCAGCGCGAGAATGCCGGCAACGACATCGATGTTTTCGCGAACCGCTTCAAGATGCCGGTTTTGACGGACCTTCGCGTCGTGTTCGCGTCGGATGTGGAGGCGGAGGCGTATCCGTCGCTTTTGCGCAACCTGTACCGCGGAACGACGGTCGATATCATCGGACGCGTGCGCGGCACGCCGGACGAGATCGCGTTTTCGCTCAAGGGTCTCGCGGGCGACAAGGCCTACGAAGGATTCGTGAAGATTCCGCTTTCGGGGCTGGAGCCCGTCAAGGGAGTTGCGGATTCTTTCGATGAAGAAGTCGAAATAGACGGAAAGACTAGAAAATGATAACGGTTTTGATTGCGATAGGGATTGGCGCCGGATGTTTTTCCGGCGCGTATTGGGGCCTTGAATGGGGGCGCGGGTGGTCGGTCTTCTGCGGCATCGCGGGGCTTCTCGCGGGGCAGATCGGGCTGGGACTCGTCCTGCAGCGCAAGGTTAAGAAGGACATGGCTTCCGTGCAGGGGATTCTCGAGGCCGGGCAGAAAAAGCTCCAGGAGAAAACGCGCCGCTGGCAGATGCGCCCGCCGTCTTCGATGAAGGCGGCGCAGCACGAAATCTTCGAGGATACGAAGGTGTTCGTGCGCGAAGCGCTCGCGCAAACGCAAATCCTCGGAAAATACCGCTTCTTCGTCCCGATGATCGATCGCCAGATGGCCACGGCGCAACTGCAGCTCAACTGGATGATCAAGGATTTCAAGACGGTGGACAAGCTTCTCCCCAAGGCCTTGATCGTGGATCCCACGACCGCCGCCATGAAAATGGCGCGGATGTACGCGACCGGCGCAACGCTCGAGGAGATCGGGAAAGTCTACCGCAAGGCGATCCGCAAGACGGGCTACAACGGCGGAACGCTCCTCGCGGCGACAATGTCGTGGATGCAGGTGAAGAAGGGCGGCGACGAGGGCGAGAGCGCCTTCAAGACGCTGACCGAGGCGCTGAAGAAATCCGACGACGCCACCTTGAAACGCAACCACGAACTGCTCATGAACAAGCGGCTCGCGCATTTCAGCAACAGCGGGCTTGGCGACCAGTGGTATTCGCTCTATCTTGAAGAACCGAAGATGCGATCGCAGCGTCAGCACGTAAAATACAGGTGATAAAGAAAGCGATAGTCTTGGCGGCGGGACTGGGGACGAGACTTCGTCCCCTGACGTGCTCCGTGCCCAAGCCGCTTTTGCCCGTTTGGGGCGAGCCTATGCTCGCGCGGATCATCGAAGCGTTGCGTTCGCTGGGCGTTGAGGACATAACCGTAAATTGCCACTATCTCCACGAGCAGGTCGAAGAGTTTGCGCGCGAGAACGGTTGCCGTTTTTCCTACGAGCCGGAGATACTCGGGACGGGAGGGGTGCTGAATCCGCTGCGCGACTGGCTTGGCGGCGACGATTTCTATCTCGTGAACGGCGATATCGTGCTCGACACGGACAAGCTTTCGGCGGGGCTTTTCAAGCTCGACGGCGCGATTGCCGCCGCGCTCGCGAGTTCCACCTTGGGGCCGCGCACGATCGAGGTAGAGCCGGAATCCGGCTTCGTCACCTGCTGGAACTCGCCGGACCGCGGCATGGACGGAACCTTCACGTATCTTGGATTCGCCGCGATTTCCAGCAAGATTCTCGATTTTGTCGAGCCGCAAGGATTCTCCACGATCGTCCAGGCGTACGAAAAGGCGATGATGCAGGGAAGTTTTGTCCGCGCCGTGGAAGTCCCGGACATGCTCTGGACCGATGCCGGCACGATAGATTCCTATATCGCCATCAACGATTCGGACGACGGCAACGCCTTTGCGGACATTCCGCAACTTAAGGCGGCGGCGGATGTCTTCCCGCCTCCCGTGACTTTTCTCGGGTCGCGCGGCAGCGAGCGCGTGTTCTTCCGCAACCGCGACAGCGTCGCGATCATCTACGACGATTCGCATCGCGCCGAAAACGCGCTTTATGCGCGGCACACGCGCTTTCTCAAGGAGCACGGCATTCCCGTGCCGGAACTGAAGGCGGAGCTTGAGGGCGAGAAGACTCTCGTCATGTCCTGGGGCGGCGAGCCGGGCTTCACGCTCGATCGCTACATCAAGGCGGTGGAGATGCTCGCGAAGTTCAACGCGCTTGGACGGTGCGAGTTTGAAGAAGGGTTCTTGAACCCTCCGTTCGACGCCGCGCTCTACCGCTGGGAGCGCGACCTCTTCCGCGAGCATTGCCTTTCCAGGCGTTATCTTCGCGACATGCCGCCTGAAGCGGAGGCGGATCTCGCCAAGGTCGAGGAAAAACTGCTCGCGCTCCCGGTCGCGCTCGTGCATCGCGATTTCCAGTCTACGAACATCCTCTGGAACAAAGACGGCGAGATGGCGATAATCGACTATCAGGGCATGCGCAAAGGCCCTGCGGCGTACGACCTCGCTTCGCTTCTGTACGATCCCTACATCAAACTTGGCGACGATTCGCGGCGCAGGCTTGCGCTGCTGTACGCCAAGGCGTCCGGCGACGACGGGATCGCGGCGGCCTTGCCGTTCGCGGCGTGCCAGCGTCTCGTGCAGTGTTTGGGCGCGTATGGACGGCTCGCGTCGGTGGGCAAGACGGAATTCACGAAATATTTCCTGCCGGCTTTGGAGAATCTCCTTGCGGCGGCGGATGACGCTGGGCTCGACGCCTTGGCGGCGCTCGCGGAAGATCTGATCGCCGCCGAGACTGGGCTTCACCACCATGCGCACGGCGAGGATTGCGATTGCGGAGAATGCAAGCATGAATAGTTTCCGCTCCTTCATCGCGAAAATCCGCAAGACCGGGAAGTGCCGCCCCGAGCGCGTGAAGACGACCGCAATGGGCAAAGAGCGCTCGTTCCGCGCATACGATCTTGGCGACGACACTTTCATCTTCGAGGACGGAATCCACAACCATCTCGCAGTGCGGCCTTCAGTGCTGATAATCCCCAAGGAGCATTTGCGCCGCCGCGCGAAGGGTATGGTTATGACAATCACGACGGGAAACCACTCGGTCGCGGCGTTCCCGATTCTCGACGGCAGGTTCTGGAAGATTTCCCATCTCAAGCCGGAAGTGCGCGAGGAGACGCTGATGAAGCATATTCTTTGCGCGAACATCGTGAACGGAGTCTTGGAAATCTCCCAGCGCGACGTATCTTCGCGTCAGCTCTTCGCGTCCGACGAATGGCTCCTCAAGGCCGGGCGCTTCGCCTTGAACGATATCATAATGCTCGACCGCAACGAGATAACGCTCGAGCACTACCGCGCCCTCGGGCAGGAGTGGCGCGTCAAGCCGCTCGCCTGGACCGAAGCCGGCATGAAACTTGCGCTCGAGGCGTCGAAGAAGCGCATCGGCACGAAGTTGCGCTACTATCATTCCTCGCGCGGCGTGCACTTCCTGACCTACCCCGAATTCAAGAAATTCGCGGAGATGGCCTTGGATCCCGAAAAACTTCCGAAGTTCATCGACGGCTTGAAGGAAATGGTGGCGATCCACGAGGGCAACCGCTATTCCTTCGTGCGCATGCCCAAGTACCGCGGACACCACGAGGTGGAGCTTTTCGGCCTCGCGCGCGGCGTGGGGATGGACCGGATCGTGCCGGAGCTCGAGAAGCTCATGGAGTCTATCGTGCTCGCGAAGATTTCGCAGGAGCACATCATAAAGCGCGTGAACGGCATCCTCGCGCTCTACGAGTCGCTTCTCACCCAGCCGGAGTACAAGGATCCGGAAGCCCATGCCTACATCGAATCGCTGTACATGCATGTTTCGGGCGAGGTGTATTCGGTGGTGGGCGACGGCTCTTCGCTGGCGTTCGACGACCGCCGCACCGCTCTGCCGGGCGCGACCTACACGAATGGCGTGCCTGCCTTCCATCCCGGCATCGACGACCGCACCAAGATCCTCATCTCCAATCTGCGCATCATTCTTTCCAAGGACGAGATTCTCACTTCGGTCAACGTCTACGAGTTGCACGCCAAGGGCGACGAATCGGATTTGCCGATCGGCCAGGGCAAGACGCGCGAAGTCGTGTTCACGACGAACATCCGCCCCTTGCAGGAATCGCTGATCGAAAAGCGCATCGTCCAGCGTCAGCGCGGCTACGGGCAATATGTCATATCGCGCATCGGCGCGCTCAAGGCGCTTGGCGTGAACCTGCCGTGGTACATGCTTTTGCGCCGCCGCGGCGAGTTCAGCTCGCGTCCGCTGGATTACTACATCCGCTCGCGCTGCGAGGGCGAGCCCGTGGAATCCATCCCCGTCAACTATTTCACCTCGATGGAGGATTCCAACGTCGAGGAGACCGAGGCCGTCCTGGCGCTTGCGATGCTCATGGGTGATGCCGCCGCGCAGAACATGGTGATGAAGAAATTCGATCCCGTGACCGAAACTCCGCTCTTCGGGGAAAAGGAGATATACGAGTTCGAATACAACAACATGCAGCAGCGCATCATGCCCAAGGCCGTCGCCACTTGCTCGATCCGCGGCGCCTTCGGCTGGCCATGCATGGATTTCACCGACGAAAACCTGCGCAACATGGCCAACTACTACATGGGATTCTATGCGCACAGCCTCAAGAAGTTCCAGAAGAAGCACAAAGTAGGGATGTACGAGCTTGCGGACCGCTTCATGGAGGGCTTCGAGTTCCGCACCCAGGCGATGGCGTGGCAGCTTTCCACGCTGCGCGACCGGTTCGAGAATTTCGATCCGGGGCTTCCGGCGCATTTCAAGTTCAAGCAGAAGTGGCGGTTTGTCATGTGGTCGCTGGAGCGCCAGTTGCGCCGTATCGAAATCTACCGCCGCATCTTCTTCATGAAGGTCAAGGTCGAGGAGGGAACGAAATGAAAACATACGGAATAATCCCCAGCAGATTCGGATCCAGCCGTTTTCCGGGCAAGCCTTTGGCGATGCTCGCCGGCAAGCCGCTCGTCGCGTGGGTGGTCGAGGCGGTGAAGAAGGCCAAGACGCTCGACGAAGTTCTCGTCGCCACCGACGACCAGCGCATTGCCGACGCCGTAATCCAGTACGGCGGCAAGGCGGCGATGACGCCTTCGGAGCTGCCTTCCGGGACCGACCGCATCGCTTGCGCCGCCGGCGATTTCGCGGATGACGACATCCTCGTGAACATCCAGGGCGACGAACCGCTTATCGATCCTGCGCTGATCGACGAGCTTGCGCTCAAGCTCAAGCTCAATGCGTCGTTCGACATGGCGACCGCCGTCACCCCGATCAAGAGCGAGGCGGATTTCGCCGCCAAGACCGTGGTCAAGGTCGTGATGGACAAGAATGACGCCGCGCTCTACTTCTCGCGCGCCCCGATTCCTTGCGACCGCGACCATGCGCCGGATCTCTCGAGCGGACTTTACGTGCGCCACCTTGGAATCTACGCCTATCGCGGCGCGTTCCTCAAGCGCTACATCCGCGAGCCCCAGTGCGAGCTGGAAAAGACCGAAAAACTCGAGCAGCTTCGCGCGCTCTACATGGGCGCGAAAATCGCCATCGTGCGCACGGCCGACGAGGGGATTGGCGTGGATACGCCCGAGGATGCAGTCCGGGTAGAGAAACTCCTTCTGGCGCGTGCGTAAGTTTCTTCCATTGCTCGTTTTGCTCGCCGGCTGCGCCTCCACGACGCCGGTTCTGGAACTTGACGCCAGAAATCCTTCGATCGAGGTCAAGACGACCGGCTTTTACGTGAACGACCAGCCGACCGTCCCAAAGCGCATCCTTGCCGCCCTGAAAGATCTCGAGATCCCCAAGACGCGCACGATCTACATCCGCATAGACGACGATGTGACCGACCTCACCCCTGCGCGTTCGCTCATGGGCTACCTCGCCAAGAACGGCTATACGCGCCCTGTTCTTGTAACCAAGCGCCATGCGGAATCCGAGGCGCACGACAAGAAAAAGCCATGGCGCTGACAATCGCTCCGCGGATCGCTCTTGGCCACCATCAGCGCATGAGGCCGGGTTACAGGATGGCGATGGGGCTCAACCTGCTGCGCCTTCCCCTGAAGGATCTGCACGAAGAACTCAAGAAGCAGATCGATACGAATCCGGCGCTCGCGGACTGCAGGTTCGATCTTCCTCCCGGTTGGGTTCCCGAGCGCGCCGCCTCGCTCTCGGGCAACAATTCCTTTATCTTCGAGAACCGGGCGGCGGAAGAATCCCTCTACGAACATCTCTCGCGCGAACTCGCGATTTCCGGGGCTGAAGGCAGGCTGCGCGACAAGGCGCAGGAAATAATCGGCGATCTAGACGAAAACGGACGCTACACGGGCGGCGAACTTGACGAAGAAGGCGAGAAGGCGCGAGCGTTCGTGATGACGCTCGATCCCGTAGGCTGCGGCGCGAGGACGCTTTCCGAGTGCTACATGGCCCAGCTCGACAAAATCCCCAGGCCGGACCGCGAACTTGCCGCGAAGGTGATCGGGGAGATCGATTCCATCCTCGCCGGCAAGGCCAGGCTCACGCCAGATTTGCAGGTTGCGGCGGCAAGGGTGCTCGCGTGTCTCGATCCCAAGCCCGGGCTCAAATATTCCTCCGCGCGTCCGGACTACATAGTCCCCGATATCATCGTCGACAGAAACGGCAACATGAGCGTCGAGCGCGGCAATATTCCGGAAATCCGCGTCTCCGCCGCGTACGCCAATCTTGCGGACGACCGTTCCCAGACCCCCGAGGTGCGCGAATACGCGAAGGCCATGGTCAAGCACGTAAAGGATCTGCAGTTTTCCGTCGCGAACCGGTTTTCGACGCTCGAGCGCCTCGCCGGGATAATCGTCGAGCGCCAGAACGATTACATCATGAAGCGCGGCGAGATGAAACCGCTGAAGATGAGGGACGTGGCGGAAGCGGCGAACTGCCACCGCTCCACCGTTTCGCGCGCCGCCGAGCGCAAGTATCTGCGCGGACCGTGCGGACTCGTCAGGCTCAAGGATTTCTTTTCCGTGAGCGACGATTCCTGCCGCCGCAGATTCGCGGAAATCATGCAGAATCCCGATTTGAACAAACTTTCCGATGCGCGCATCGCGAAGCTCCTCAATTCCGAGGGCTTCAAGATCGCCCGCCGCACCGTGAACAATTACAGAAGAGAAATGAAACCATGAAAGTATACAATTCTCTGACCAGGCGCAACGAAGAGCTCGCGCCGATCGCCGGCAACGAAATCCGCCTTTACACTTGCGGCCCGAC
>JBGURT010000047.1:0-11544 GCA_045132115.1 Kiritimatiellia bacterium | reverse complement strand
GTCTGGGACTGGACCTTCCTCTTCTTCCAGACGATGTTCTGCGCAACCGCCGCGACCATCGTCTCCGGCGCGGTCGCCGAGCGCATCGAGTTCAAGAGCTACCTCATCTATTCCGTGCTCGTCTCATGCCTCGTCTATCCTGTGAGCGGACACTGGATGTGGGGCTCGCTTGCGGGCGATGCGTCGCGGGGCTGGCTCGAAGCGCTCGGCTTTCACGACTTCGCGGGCTCGGCGGTCGTCCACTCGGTCGGCGGCTGGATAGCCCTCGCCGGCGCGATCGCCCTCGGTCCGCGCATCGGCAAGTACCGCCACGACGGCACTGCGAACCCGATCCCCGGCCACTCCCTGGTCCTCGGCACGCTCGGCGTGTTCCTGCTCTGGGTCGGCTGGTTCGGCTTCAATCCCGGCAGCTACACGGCAGGCATCGGCTCCATAGGACGCGTCGCCATGACCACCAACCTCGCCGCCTGCGCCGGAACGATCTCTGCGCTCGTAACAGGCTGGGCAGTCATGGGCAAGCCCGACCTCACGATGGCCTTGAACGGCTCGCTCGCGGGGCTCGTCGCCATCACCGCACCCTGCGACCTAGTGACCGCCAACGCCGCAATCGTCATCGGACTCGTCGCGGGCGTCCTCGTCGTCCTCTCCGTGCTTGCGCTCGACAAGGTGCATATCGACGATCCGGTGGGCGCCGTCTCGGTCCACTGCGTCAACGGCGTCTGGGGAACGCTCGCCGTTGGGCTCTTCGCCGCGCCAACAGCCGCGAACTACGGCAACGGCATGGTCGGTCTCTTCTACGGCGGCGGCATCAGGTTCCTCGCCATCCAGTCGCTCGGCGTCCTCGCCACGGCGGCCTGGGCATTCGGCACGGGCAGCGCGATCTTTTTCGTCCTCAAGCGCCTCGGCATCCTGCGCGTATCGCCCAAGACCGAGCTCAAGGGACTCGACCTCACCGAACACGGCCAGGACGCCTACGCCTCCTTCCAATTCTTCTCGAATATGTAAGGCCATGAACAGAATACACGACATATACCGTCCGGCGGAGGAGCGCAAGCGCGATTGGCGCGAAGTCGAGCGCACGCTTTCCGACACGGAACTGAAAGAGCAGACTTCGCGCTGCATGAATTGCGGACAGCCCTTCTGCCACGCATACGGATGTCCGCTTGGAAATCTCGTACCGGACCAGAATCGTGCCGCGACGCAAGGCGACTGGCGGCGGGCTTACGACCTTTTGACGATAAACTCGGACTTTCCAGAGTTCACTTCGCGCATCTGCCCGGCGCTTTGCGAAGCTAGTTGCGTCCATGGACTGGACGAAGAGGCAGTGATGATCCGCCAATCGGAGAAACGTATCATCGAGACGGCTTTCGCGAACGGCTGGGTGGTTCCGCGTCCGCCAAAGAAGGAGAACGGCAAGTCTGCGGCAATCATCGGAGCGGGACCTGCGGGTCTTTCCGCCGCCGTGACGCTCAGGCGCAAGGGATGGACTGTGACCGTATACGAGCGCCGCGCTAACATCGGAGGACTACTACGCTACGGCATCCCGTGCTTCAAGCTCGACAAAGCGCTCATAGACCGTCGCCGCAAAGTGCTGGAAGCAGAAGGGATCAAGTTCGTCACAGACTGCGAAGTGGGCAAGGATGTTTCCGCCGAATGGCTGAATAAGGAACACGACACGGTCATCGTTGCAATAGGCACGCCGGCCGCGCGCGATTTGAAGATTCCAGGCCGCGAACTTGGCGGCATCCATCTCGCCCTAGAGCTGCTCGAAGGCGAGAATCGCTTTCTTACCGGCGAAATCCCCGCCGCGCCAATCGACGCCAAAGGAAAGAACGTGCTTGTCATCGGCGGCGGCGATACCGGATCGGACTGCGTGGGAACCTCCATTCGACAAGGCGCGGCATCTGTCACGCAGATCGAAATCATGCCCAAGCCGCCGGACGGGCGCGACGCATCCACGCCATGGCCTCTCTGGCCGTACACGCTGCGCACAAGCTCCAGTCACAATGAAGGCTGCGAGCGGCGCTGGAACCTCAATTCGCTCAGATTTACAGGCGACGGATCCGTGTCCGGCGTCGAAGTCGAGACGGTGGAGTGGGAGTTCTCGCCAGAAGGCCGCCCCTTGAAGTTCCACCCCGTGCCAGACACGAGGAAAACGATCAAAACCGACCTCGTATTCCTGGCGATGGGCTTTACGGGCGTGCCCGCGGATATGCCGCTCGTCGCGCAGCTCGGACTCAAGCAAACGCCACGCACGGCGCTCATCCCCGACGCGTCGCGCAACATCTTCTGCGTAGGCGACTGCGCAAGCGGCGCGTCGCTCGTCGTCCGCGCCCTCGCCAGCGGCAAAGACATCCAACTTGACTAGAATCGAGACAGCAATGAACCGGCAAAGCAAATATGATTCACGACAAGGGCTCTACAGGAGCGAATACGAACACGATGCGTGCGGCGTAGGCATGGTCGCCAATCTTTCTGGCGAAGCAAGCCACGACATCGTCATCAAGGGCATGACTATCTTGAAGCGTCTCATGCATCGCGGCGCGACCGGCAACGATCCCGAGACGGGCGACGGCGCGGGACTCTTGCTGAAAATCCCGCATGGATTCTTCAGGAAGATTTTGGTCAAGAAGAACACAAAGATCACAACGGATGATGTTTTCGGCGTAGCCATGATTTTCGGCGGAGAAGGAGAAGAAGAAAAGATAGAGTCTATCGTAAAGGAGAATGGCGGCGAGGTTCTGGCGTGGCGCGACGTGCCGACAAATCCAAACGCCATAGGGCGCGACGCCCGCGCCGTCATGCCTAGGATACGACAGCTTTTCATCGACTGCACAGACGAACGCCGCCTATACATCATCCGGCGCGAGATCGAGAAAGCGACTGCAAACACCTATATCTGCTCGTGTTCGTCAAAGACCATCGTTTACAAGGGACTCCTCCTCGCGACGCAGATCGAGGCGTTCTACCCCGATCTCTCCGATCCCGACTTCGCATCGCCGTTCGCGATCGTGCACCAGCGTTATTCCACAAACACATTCCCGTCGTGGGAGCTTGCACATCCCTTCCGGATGATTGCGCACAATGGCGAAATCAACGCGATCAAGGGCAACCTGA
Source organism: Kiritimatiellia bacterium (assembly GCA_045132115.1). Lineage (GTDB taxonomy): Bacteria > Verrucomicrobiota > Kiritimatiellia > RFP12 > UBA1067 > UBA1067. The sequence goes on along the minus strand of JBGURT010000047.1, from coordinate 8,427 downwards.
ACGCGCTTGCCGTGCGCGAACCGTCGCTTGCCTCGCCGCTCTTCGGCGACGAACTCAAGAAGATTCTGCCTGTCGTTCATCATGGGCAGTCAGACTCCGCCTCGCTCGACAACATATTCGAGTTGCTTGTCGCCGCCGGACGCGACGCGCCGCACGCGATGATGATGCTCGTTCCACAGGCATGGGGCGCGAAATACCACATGGGACACGATGTGCGCGCATTCTACGAATACCACTCCGCGCTCATGGAGCCATGGGACGGCCCCGCCGCAATCGCGTTCACGGACGGCTCCAGCCTCGGTGCGGCGCTGGACCGCAACGGACTTCGCCCCGCGCGCTGGACGCTCACGAAAGACGGCCTTTTCGTTCTCGCTTCCGAGACCGGCGTTCTCGATATCGCGCCGGAAGCCGTCGCCCGCCACGGACGCCTCAAGCCGGGTTCGCTCATCTGGCTAGACCTCCAATCGCATCGCCTCATGGAAGACGCCGAGCTCAAGACGTTCTACGCCCGCCGCCGTCCGTACCGCCGCTGGGTTAAGGAAAACCATATCCCCGTAACAGGACTCTTCAACGAAATCGTGCCGTCCAGTCCCGACGTGCAAACCGCATCCATGCAACGTGCCGCATTCGGCTGGACGCTTGAAGACGTGGAGCTGATCTTACGGCCCATGGCCGAGACGGGCCACGAGCCGGTCGGCGCGATGGGCAACGACGCCGCGCTCGCATGCCTCTCGAAAAAGCCGCGGACGCTATTCGACTGTTTCCATCAGCTTTTCGCGCAGGTGACGAATCCGCCGATCGACCCCATCCGCGAAGAACTCGTAATGTCGATAATGACTTACATCGGCAACCAAGGCAACATGCTCGCCGAGACGCCCGGACACGCGCGGCTTGTCAAGATGACGCGCCCGATACTTACGGACGACGAATTGCGGCGGATGCGCAACATCCCGGACTTCCCTGCGGCCACGCTATCGCTATATTTCGACGGCGGCCTCAAGGCCGCGCTCGACAAGCTCGCCCAAGACGCGCTTGCGGCCGTGAAAGAAGGCAAGAAGATAATCGTTCTGAGCGATCGCGAAAGCGACAGGAGAATCCCTTCCCTGCTCGCCGTCGCAGCCGTGAACAAGGCTCTCGCCCAAGCGGGCGTGCGTCCGTCTACCGGCATCGTCGTCGAATCCGGCGAGGTGCGCGAAGTCCATCATTTCGCCGTGCTGCTGGGCTTTGGCGCGACGGCCGTAAATCCCTATCTCGCGCTTCAGACGGTTTCGGAAATCGGCAAAGACGACCCCGTGAAGGCGGCCGCGAACTATATATCCGCCGTCTGCAAGGGGCTTATGAAGATAATGTCCAAAATGGGCATCTCCACCTTGCGCTCCTACCGCAGCGCGCGGATCTTCGAGGCAACAGGCCTTGGACCCAAAATCATGCGTGATTGTTTCGATGGCGTCACTTCGCCTGTCGGCGGGCTGGAGCTGGAGGATATCGAGAGTATTTTAAACACAGAGACACGTAACCGCCGCGCAAGCGGGGCGCGCGAGTCGAGCGCGCCAAGCCGAGCGAAAGCGAGTGCCGAGAGACGCAGAGAAGTTGTTGACAATTCCCTCCCTTCCGGCGGGGAATACAGATTGCGCAAGGGCGGCGAAGAACATCTTTGGACGCCGCAGCGGGTCGTGGACTTGCGCGAAGCCGTGCGCCATAACGACTACGGGCGATTCAAGCGCTATACCAGCGATATCGACCAGAACAGCCGCGTCACCTTGCGCTCGCAACTGGAGTTTAGGGGTGGTGAAACAGGAAACAGAACACAGGGAACGATTGATGGCGTGGAGTCCATTGATTCGATCGTGAAGCGCTTCGTCGGCGGGGCGATGTCGCTGGGATCGCTGTCGCCGGAGGCTCACGAGACAATCGCGCTCGCGCTAAACGGCCTTGGCACCATGTCCAACTCCGGCGAGGGCGGCGAGAACCCGGAACGCTTCGGAACCGACAAGAACAGCGCGATCAAGCAAATCGCATCAGGGAGATTCGGCGTCACCATCGAGTACATCCGCTCAGCGAAAGACTTGCAGATCAAGCTTGCGCAGGGCGCCAAGCCCGGCGAAGGCGGGCAGCTCCCCGCACACAAGGTGAACGGGTTCATCGCACGGCTCCGCCATGCCAAGCCGGGAACGACGCTCATCTCGCCGCCGCCGCACCACGATATCTATTCCATTGAAGATCTCGCGCAACTCATATACGACCTCAAGTGCGCGAATCCCAAGGCGAGGGTTTCGGTGAAGCTCGTCTCCGAGGCCGGAGTAGGCACGATCGCCGCCGGCGTCGCCAAGGCGCATGCGGATGTCGTCGTCATCAGCGGCTTCGACGGCGGCACCGGCGCCGCGCCGCTGACTTCGATCAAGCACGCCGGGCTTCCGTGGGAGCTCGGCCTTGCGGAGGCACACCAGACGCTCGTCAAAAACAACTTGCGCCACCGTGTGAAGTTGCAGGTGGATGGACAACTCCGCACCGGACGCGACATCGTGGTCGCCGCAATGCTCGGCGCGGACGAGTTTGCGTTCGGGACCTCCATGCTCGTTTCGCTCGGCTGCGTGCAGTGCCGCAACTGCAACCTCAATTGCTGCCCGGTGGGCATCGCCACGCAAAAGAAAGAGCTCCGCGCCAAGTTCGCCGGCAAGCCCGAACATCTCCAAAACCACTTCCGCTTCCTCGCGGAGGAGGTGCGCGAAACGCTCGCATCGTTAGGCCTCGCCTCGCTCGCCGAAGCCCGCGGCCGCACCGACCTCCTCAAGGCAAAGGACGGCTCCCTCTTCGACTTCGGCGATATGCTCGCGCCGCCTTCGCACCGCTTCGGCGTGCTAAAGCCCTCCTTGTCCTCCGGGTCTTCAGCGAAGAAGGAAACCCCCAACCCGTCCGGAAACTACGACTCTCGCGAACTGATACCGGCTGTCGAACGCGGCGAGACGACGCTTGCGCGCACGATCTCCAACTGCGACCGCTCGGTCGGCGCGGCATTGTCCGGCTGGCTGGTCGAGAATCCGCGCGAATCCGTCACCGTGAACTTCACCGGCGTGGCCGGACAGTCCTTCGGCGCATTCCTCGCAAAGGGCATTGTATTCAACCTCGTCGGCGAGGCCAACGATTACATCGGCAAGTCGCTTTCGGGAGGGATCATAACCATCAAATCGCCATCGGGCGGGAACAATGCCGTCGCCGGCAACGCAATCGCCTACGGCGCGACCTCGGGAGCGATATTCATCAATGGTCTTGCGGGCGAGCGCTTCGGCATCCGCAACTCCGGCGCGACGCTTGTCGTTGAAGGTGCAGGCGACCACGGTTGCGAATACATGACCGGCGGCGTCGCCGCGATTCTCGGGCCGGCAGGCGTCAATTTCGCAGCGGGCATGACCGGCGGCGTCGCATACGTCCTTGACGAATCCGGAGATCTAGACCTCAACTGCAATCTCGATTCCGTAGACCTCTTTCCTCTCGAAGAAAACCCGGAGGACGAAAAGACGTTGCGGGAACTCCTGGAGGCCCACCTTCTCCACACCGGGTCCATGAAAGCACGGCGAATCCTGGAGCAGTGGCAGGACTTCCGCCACCGATTCAGCGTTGTCGTGCCGGTGAAGGCATGACAACAGGGAGGTTTCGCCGGGCGCGGGCGCGGAAAGGAACTTGCACTCCACGTACATCTGGCCGGTGCGATCCTTTCCGCTCTTGCAGTTCCAGCACGGCATGTTGCCGATCAAGTGGCTCAAGACCGCAATGCGGGATGCGAGCTTGTAGGCGTCGTGGGCGTCCGCGCGAGATGCGGAATGCCGGCGAGCGACCAGCCGACGGCCTTGGAGACGAACGGTACGGTGCGCGAGGCGCGAGGATTTACCTCGATCATCCAGACTTCGCCGTCCTTCACCGCGAGCTGAAGGTTCATGAGCCCGACGACATTGAGACGCTTCGCGAAGATTTCGGTGTAACGCCTCACTTCCGCAATCGTCTTCTCCGAAAGGCTGACCGGAGGCGTGATAGCGGCGGCATCCCCCGAATGGCAGCCCGCCGCTTGCGGATTGTGGGGACGCTTGGTGATTTTACGGCATTTCTACCGTCACATTGAAGAGCCGCTGGGCTTTGCCGCAGCGGCTCAAGGTTGGATACTTCTAGGCGCAAAGCCTTGGACTATGAGCTTCAACTCCGAAGGAATCCTCAGGGAGCGTATATGGATGTGTGGTCAAAGATTTAATCACTCATCCATTTCTATCTGTCTATCCATGTATCCTTTCCACTTTGCCTTTTCCTCTTCGGTGGTAGCCTTTTCGTATTGCAGAAGGCATTGCCCGTAAAGCTTCGCTCTTTTGAGACTCTTGAATTTATGACCCGCCAAGTCCGAAATTGTTTCAAGAAACTCGGCGTTCGCATCTTTTCCAGCTTCGCCGTTCGCTGGCTTTTGCACACCAGCATCACCGGCATTCTTGGAAAGTTCCTTGCTCTCTACAATCATGCTCAGCGCCCCGCTTTTCCTTTCGTGAATCGACTTCACAACCACGGTTTCAAGGTCAAGCGTGCCAATACTGCCAATGCTCATGCCGTCGGCATCAGTAACAGTTTCCACTTTTGGATCAAGCTGGCGTTGCTCATCCATACCGTACTTTTGACCTATCACGCTGTAATATTCGGCAAGCACCCCTGTAAGAGTACCACTCTCGATCGGCCCTGTTGTTCCATTCCACTTTACAATCACTTTGTATAGGAGTTGATCCTTAGTGTAATGGAACTCGATTTTGACGTCTGGAGTGAAGTCGCACTTGTTGTATGCGTAGGATGACTTGTAGTGCAACGGGCAATCAGGGAGAGCGAGCACCGTTTTCGTGGGAAGCACGACGGTATCCACAAAAGAATCGCCGCTAATGTTAAAGGTAAACTCCTTTTCTTTGCCATCAATGGTGTAAACGCGCTTCGCCTTGCGCGGCATGCCCAGCATTTCACCAAAGATCGGATACTGCCTTTCCGCCCACTTCCACTTCTCGGCGCACCCCTCGAGGAATCTCTTGAGTTCTTCGTCCTCAATAGTGCCCTCAAGGGCAAGTTTTATGTCCTTGTTGATTATCTTGGCGTCGCATACTTCCGGGTTTTCGGTGCGTACTTGAGCCGCATAACCCTTCGCTTCCGGCAAACCCGATTTCTCTAATAGCGCAACACCCTTTTCGATGTTTTTCTCAACGCCATATCCTTCGCAAAATGCCAAACCCGCATTAAGACGTGCAGCACTGCGGGCATCGTTGTCCTCGTCGGATTCGAGATATTCATTGTCGTCTGCCACAGCGGCATACAGCTGCACCGCCTTGGCCGCATCCTTCGCTACACCCAATCCCTGCATATATGCGTCGGCAAGCATTGTTTTCGTCGCCAGGTCGCAGGCATCCACTACGGATGCGAGCAACTCCACGCCCTTCGCTTCGTTCTTCTCTACTCCACAAGTCCCGAGCATCAGCATTTTGCCGTACATTACCGTTGCGAGAGCATTGCCGCCTTCGGAATACTTTTCCGCCGCCTCAGCCAATCCTGCAGAATCGCCAAGCTCGGACAACACCCCAAGATGGATGTATGGAGCATTCTCATGGCCAGCTGCACTTGCTGCCGCAATGAGTTCCAGTCCCTTGGAAACATCCTTATTCAGTCCGCCTATCCCCGCTAAATAGCAAAGGCCCAATCGCAACTGCACATCCGGATTCTGCAAGTCCGTGCGCTTGGCAAACGAAACGGCTGTAGAAAGCGGAACTGTCGGACCATGTTCATATTCCGGATCCGCCTTCTCCAGCATTGGTGCCGCGCCTCTTAAGGTGCTCAGCAATGCTTCGGGAATTATAAGCGACTTATTGATCGTTATGCTTTTATTCACAAAATGATCAAACATGCAATCATTAAATGCCGACAACGCCTCTTCTGGCGTTTTCGAGCAACCAGCAAAACCCATCGCCGAAGCCGCAACAACAGCGATGCCGACAATCTTGTTTATTTTCATTGTTTCCCCTTTCGCATTGTTTTTTTATCTGTCGAAATCAGACCAATCTCCCAAGCCAGACACCTGCCAATTGTCGCTTGAGCCCACCTGCGACAACTTTACTTCAATGCTCCTTCTGTAGGAGGCATCCAAGACCTTCAGTGTGACTGTCGCGCTGTTGTCGCTTTCATAAGTTGTGCGCTCAATGCCAGCAAATTCGACCTTATCAAACGCACCCTTCCTCCATTTCCTGTCCACATACTCCTTAAGCGGATCAATTACAAGGAATTTGCTCATGCCTGACTCAGGATTTTTAACGTATTTCTCGGCAGACTTAACATCGCCATCGAGGAATACGCATTTCACGAATTTCTCTGCAGTGCTTTCAGGAGATTTCCCACACCCTGCCATACCGACCGCCATCGCTATAACAAGGCTCAACTTTATTAGCGTCTTCATTTTTTGTTTCCTTTGTTTCTACTGCGCCTTGCATTATTAGACCCACCACCCCAAGGCGCAGAATAGAAGTGTGGCGTGCCTTACATTTCTCACGTCTTTTGAGAGGCATCGCCAAACGCCCGAACTAAAACATGATTAGAAGACACGCCACGTGAATACCACATAGCGCAACCTTCGTACTTCGCTTTAGTTCTGAAAATTGGCGATTCTCTCAAAAAGCGTCATACGCTGTGTTGCGTACGCTATGCGGGTTAGGTTGCCCACCCCGCACTCGGCTCCACTCCGCGCACCTGCGCGTGAGAGCCCCGGCCGCCTCCCAAGCGACCGCTATGTCAAAAGATCGTTCCTTAGGTTTTATCCAAGGATGCCAATAGTATACCAAATCCCCACCCCTCCCGTCAAGGAGAATGTGCAGAAAAGTTAGTGCAACGCCTATCGTGATGTACGCCTCAGGACATCGTTATAGTGACTTTTCAGTAATGTGTCAGGTAAGTGTCAGGCAAAAATACTGACAGTAACCTGACACTTTTTCCCAAAAAGTGCCGCACTTTTTGCCTTTGCCTCACAGCACCGGAAACTGCACTACGGCAACGACCCTTCCGTGATTACACCTATCGCCTCTTTACGCGGAAGGGACGGGGGCTTGGAGGGAGTGAAGTGCAATGAGTGAGGCAGCGCAGGCTTGCAGGCGCAATCGTTATCTGGTCAGCAACCAGAGATCAGGTCTAGGCATGGCAGTCTGAGTTAGCCTACTTGTCTAGGCGCGAGAGCCGTCGCAACGCCGGAGCAATCGAGAGCTCAGTGCAGCTTCCGGACGACAAGCCCGCAGCCCTCACTTATCGGCGAACGCCTGGTGCAGGTAGTCGCGCTTGTACAAGTTGCCGCAGCTGCCGATCAGGCAGCGCTCGAGGGGCATTTTGATCGCCTCTAAATCCTTATTGCGCGGATCGAGCGTGATCCTCGCGCCGGTCGGACTGTAGACGTTGATCGCATGGGGGATGCCGCCGCGCGAATCGCGTTTGGCGGGATCGAGCCAATCTTCGTCCTTGAAGACCTGCTTTTCGTCTTTGAGATGCCTGGCGTACGCGATTGCGTCGTCCAGCCGCTCCCGGGCGGCAGCGAGCGCACTCCCCGACAGGCGCGGCGCCAGCTTGGCGAAGAACGCGTCCTTGAGCCCAGGGGTGTCGTCAAGCTCGATCAGCTTGTTGTAGAAGGCATCGTCGATGGTGTCCGGGAGCGAAATGGTCTGGGCGCCGGTCATGCACGAATACGCGATGGCCAGCTCGCGATTGTTGCGGTCGATCTTGCTGAGGTCGAGCGTGACCTCCTTGCGCTGGGCGTCGATCCGAAGCGCAGGGGAATTCTTCCAGCACTTTTGGAATTGCGCCCTCGCAAGTTGCCGGTCGCCTTTGCAGATCGCGAGGCAGATGTGTTCGAGGTTGCGCTTGAGCATGGAGGACTTGCGCTTGCCGAACCGGAACTTCTGCACGCCAATGCGCTCCTCGGAAAATGCGACTTCGTTGTCGATGCCTTTAAGTTTCACGTCGTGCGTGGTCCGGTCGATATCGAGGTAGTAGTTTTCCCAGTGGCGGTCGCCCTGCCCGATGATGATGTCGAGCCACTGGAGCCGGTTGAGCTGCTGCGCGATCCGCCCCTTGACCTTGTTCACGTCTTTCGCCTGCGCGATTTCGGACTTGAGAGCGTCGATGGCGCCGTGATCGGGGCTGTCTTCCGGATTGACGGCGAGGGCCAGCCCGGTGAAGCCTTCCGCGAGTTCCATGAACACGCCGAATTGCCCGTTGTGCGTGCCCACGGAATACTTGACGATCATATCTTCAAAACCGAGCATCTTGGCGGTTTCGGCCGTGGCGATGCTGAGGTTCGCGCCGGACTGCTCGCCGCGGTAGGCGCCGGTCCCGAGCGGCATCACGTTGAGCCCGATGCGGGCCTCGAGCTCCGGCTTGAAGACG
>JBGURT010000046.1:0-11104 GCA_045132115.1 Kiritimatiellia bacterium | reverse complement strand
GCCGGGACGGCGTTCGCGGCTATAGGCGAGCGCGGCGCCGGAGCCGGGAGCGATCTGATGTTGCGCCCCACGAGGGTCGCCGCGATTGGCGATTTGCTTTTTGTGATGAACGGGCAGCTCTCCGCGCGGCAGAACGCCAATCGCGATTTCTTCCTCAATGCCGTGTCTTATCTGTCCGGCGCCGACGCGGCGGTGCAGAGCGGTGCGGACGATGGAGTTTTGCAGATTCCATTGGACCGCAACGAACGTGTTGAGGCTGTGGTGCTGCTCGCTGGAGTCGCTCCGTTCGCGGTGTTTCTTGTTTTGGTTCTCAATGCGGTCAGAAGGAGGCATAGACAATGAGGGCCTCTGGAGCGATAGCGAAACTTTCGGTCGTCGTCTTGGCGCTTGCGGCGGCACACTTCGTGCTGTCGCTGAGGCAAGATGCGAAGAGCCAGATTGTCAGAAAGACGAGCCTTTCGCCGGCTGCAGACGGTGCCGACGCGCTCAATATCTTCCGCGATGGAGCGCAAACGATAGCGCTTACCAACGTAGGCTCGTGGCGAATCGAAAGGCCGGTCCGTGCAGATGCCGACGCTTCGCGCGTGGCCGCTCTCACCGATGCTTTGGCGTTCGGGAAAATCGACGATACGCTTTCGGACGCCGAGCTCGTCAAGCTCGGCATAGACCGCGATGAATTCGATCTCGACTATCCAAGGTTGACGGTAGAGACGATCAAGAACGGCAAGACCGCGAAAGTCTTTTTCGGCAGGACTACGCCCACGGAAAGTGGCGTATATGCGGCAGTAGATGGCGAGCCGTTTGTTTATGTCGTGGGGCGCGAAATATTTGCGGCGGCGGATGTGCAGCTTGACGGATTGCGGCGCAAAAAACTCTTGAATATCACCGCTGACGACATATCCGGCATCGATGTTCGCCTCGAGACGGGACGTTTCGTGCGTCTTGAATCCAGTCAAGCGCAGAAGGACATTCTCGATAAGCTCATTGCGGCGGAAGCGAGGGAATTTGTCTGGCCTTTGGGCGAGACGGAAGAAGCGTCTGTGGCCAGCATGGCGCTTTTGGCGAGCTATGGGTTGGATGCCGACAATGCGGCTAACGTGATCCTGCGCGGCATAGACGGGGCGGACCGCACGGTTGGTATAGGTGCCGACGCCGGAGATGGACTCGTTTACGCGCTGACGCCCGGTGCGACGGCGATTGTGAAGATAGACTCTACGATCCGCGATGCGCTTTTTGCCGTCGGCGCGGCGAAGGAGGAGTCCAGGCTCTTTGCCGATACCGGGGACATCCAAGCGATTTCGCTCGTCTGGGGAGGAACTAAGATGCTTCTGAAGAAGAAGCTTGACGGAACATGGCTGCTTGAATCTCCGGTTTCAGGCCCGGCCGACAGCGAAGCAGCCGAAAAAATCTGCGCCAACATCGCAAGTCTCAAAGAAGAAGATCTTGACCCCAACGGAATCGACGTTTCCGTTTCCACCAATATCGCGCCTGTGAGGGTGGTGTACAGTGCATTGCTTGGGACTCGCACCCTTGAAGTGTTGCGCAGTCGTGAGATGATTGCGATCAAGCGCGCTGACGCCAAGCGTCTTTCCGGAGGCGGCAACGCAGTCGTTTTCAACACCGAGCGCAAGCTTTGGATGGCAGACGGATCTGTCGGCGGCGGCAGAGTCGAGGAAAAGAATATCGAGAACATTCTTTCTGCGCTTGAGAGCCTCAAGGCCGTAAAAGTGGAAAATCTTGCGGCTGACGACGCCGAGCTCTCACGCTATGGACTCGACGAGCCGGAGTACAGACTTTCTGTGGATGTGGTGACGCCCGGCGTGCCGCGGAGAAATATTTTGATAGGCGCAGACGCCCCGGACGGCAAGTATGCCACCGTGGGCTCGAATGACGCGGTATTCGTGATTTCGCGCGAAACCGCAGATATCCTCAAGAGCGCTTTGATCGAGCAGGAAAGGAAAGAAGATGGCAAATAGGAATCAGGCGATCAGGGCGGCGCTTTTCGCGTCGGCGCTTTTCGCGTCGGCCGCGGCAGTTGCAGATACTTGGCATCCGGCGGAGGATTGGCAAGACACTCCGGATCCTGTCGCCTCGCCTCACGCGAAAAAGGGCGGCACGGTGCGCTTCTCCGGCGGCCAGGGACCCAAGAGCTACAACGGCTACATCGACGGCAACACCTACACGATGATGACTTTTTCGCTCATGTTCGAAACGCTCCTCGGCACGGATACAGAAACGCTCGATTTCGTGCCCGGCGTTGCGCGGCGCTGGTGCGTATCCGACGACGGCGAGACATTCACATTCGTGATCGACGACAATGCCCGCTGGTCGGATGGCGTCAAGTTGGACGCTTATGACGTGAAGTGGACGTTCGATGCGATCATGAACGAGAAGAACGACACCGGCGCCTGGAAAGTCATTCTCGCCATGTTCAACAGCCCTGAAGTCCTCGACGAAAAGACGGTGCGCTTCACCAAGAAGCCGGGCGCGGAAAAAGATTGGCGCGATTTGCAGCATTGCGGATTTTTCTACATTCTGCCGCGCCATTACTTCGAGGGCAAGGATTTCAACAAGGTGGATCTCCTGGGTTGTCCGGTTTCCGGTCCTTACCGCCTCTCGCGCATAGAGGAGCAGGTTGAGAGCGAATGGTCGCGCAACCGCGATTGGTGGCGCAAGGATATGCCCAGCTGCAAGTATGTGTGCAATTTCGACCGCATCGTGCTGCGCTACTATGTAGACAACGAGAACGCCTTCGAGGCGCTCAAGAAGCGCGCGATAGACGTCTATCCGGTGTATACGGCCCGAATCATGTCAGCCGAAACCCACGGCGAGAAGTTCGACCGCAATTGGATCTTGAAGCGCCGGGTCGCGAACCACGCGCCCATAGGCTTCCAGGGCTTCGCAATGAACATGCGCAAGAAGCCGTTCGACGACGTGCGCGTCCGCAAGGCGATGGCGTACCTGATAGATCGCGAGACCATGAACCGCACGATGATGTTCGGGGAATATTTCCTCCTGAAGTCGATCTACGCCGATCTCTACGATGCGGCGCATCCGTGCGAGAATCCGTACTTCGAATACAATGTCGAAAAGGCCAAGGAGCTTCTCAAGGAGGCGGGATACGAAAAAGGATTCAAGTTCACCTTCCTTTCTAGGTCCGGAACCGAGGACAAATTCCTCGCGCTGTTCAACCATGCGTTGAGGCAGTGCAACATCGAGATGGAGATAACGCGCAAGGATTTCGCCGGTTGGATGCGCGACATGGACGCGTTCAACTTCGAGATGACATGGGCCAGTTGGGGCGCTTCTATATTCCGCAGCCCGGAGACGCAGTGGCTCTCCTCCGAGGCCGATCGCAAAGGCTCGAACAATTTCGTGGGGTTCAAGAGCGAGGCCGTGGACGATCTCATCCGGCGCGAGAAGGGCATGCAGACGATGGCGGAGAGAATCGTCGCCTATCGCGAGATCGACCGTCTCGTTTGCGAGCAGGCGCCATACGCTTTCTTGTGGAATACGGCCGACAAGCGCATTCTTTACTGGAACAAGTTCGGCATGCCTTCCACCGTCATGTCGCGCTACGGCGACGAGGATGGCGTCCTTTCGTATTGGTGGTACGACGAAGACAAAGCCGAGGAACTCAAGGAGGCGATGGCCAACCATACTTGCCTTCCCGATGTTCCGCTCAAGGTTGAATTCGACGAAATGCTCGGGAAGGAAGAATGAGCGACGACTATTCGCTTCTTGACGCCGGCGGCGGCCGCAAGCTCGAGAGATTCGGGCGCTTCACGATCGCGCGTCCTTGCGCGCAGGCGATGTGGCGCAAGGAGCTCTCCGAGGCCGAGTGGGCGCGCGCGGACGCGAGTTTCGACCGCGAGGACGGCAACAACTGGCATGGGCGCGGCAATCTTCCCAAGGAGTGGAATATCGAGACGGCGGGAATCAAATTCCGTCTGAGCGGCACGGACTTCGGGCATCTCGGGATTTTCCCCGAGCAGCGCGACCAATGGAAGTGGATAATGTCGCGCAAGGCCGGGAGCGTCCTCAATCTTTTCGCCTATTCCGGGGGCTCGACGATCGCGGCGGCGAAGTCCGGCGCGGAGGTGTGCCATCTAGACGCGAGCCGCGGAATGGTCGAATGGGCGCGCGAAAACGCGAGGCTCAACAATCTTGCGGACCATCCTATCCGCTGGATCGTGGACGACGCGCACAAGTTCATGCGTCGAGAAGTCCGCCGTGGACGGCGGTACGACGCCATAATCCTCGATCCGCCGAGCTTCGGGCGCGGTGCTGGCGGCGAAATGTACAAGATCGAGCGCGACCTCGGCGAGACCCTGGATCTCGTCAAATCGCTTTTGAGCGACACGCCCTCGTATGTCCTTTTTTCGTCGCACACCTCTGGTCTCAGCGTCATGGTCGCGGAAAAGCTGCTCTCGCAACTCTGGCCGGAGGCGCGCATCGAGTCCGGCGAAATGGCGCTCGGCGGCAAGGTGCCTAGCGGAGTGTTCGCACGGGCTGTTTTTGGAGAAAGCAAATGAAGAGAATCCTGACTGGCATCCAGCCCTCGGGCAAATTGCATTGGGGCAACTATTTCGGCGCGATCCGGAATATGGTAGACCTGCAAGAGCAGGGCGAAGAAATGTTCATGTTCATCGCCAACTTCCACGCGATGACAACGGTGCGCGACGGCGCCATGCTGCGCCAGGCGACGGAGGATGTGGTCCTCGACTATCTCGCTTGCGGCATAGATCCCGCCAAGACCATACTGTATCGCCAATCCGATCTGCCGGAAGTCCAGGAGCTCGCCTGGTATCTTTCGTGCCTGGCGCCAATGGGGCTGCTCGAGCGCTGCCATAGCTACAAGGACAAGATGGCGCATGGATTCGACGCGACCCACGGTCTCTTCGCCTACCCCGTGCTCATGGCGGCAGACATCCTCATCATGAACGCCGACCTCGTGCCGGTCGGCAAAGACCAGAAGCAGCATCTTGAAGTTACGCGCGATCTGGCGCAGAAGTTCAACAATGCATACGGCGAGACGTTCAAGCTGCCGGATGCCTACATCCCCGAGCGCGTCGCCACGATTCCCGGCACGGACGGGCAGAAGATGTCCAAGAGCTACCATAATACGATCGAACTTTTCGAGGATGCGAAGTCGATCAAGAAGAAGGTCATGGGAATCGTGACCGATTCCACGCCCATGGAGGCGCCAAAGGAGCCCGAAGGCAATTCGATCTACGAGCTCTACAAGCTTTTCGCCACGCCAGAAGAAGTCGCGCAGATGGCGGCGAACTACCGTGCCGGGGGCTATGGCTACGGCCACGCGAAGAAGGAACTGCTCGCCGCGTACCACCGGCTATTCGATCCTTTCCGCGCCAAGCGCGAAGAGCTCGCGAAAGATCTTGATTATGTCCGTGACGTGTTGTCTGACGGCTGCCGCAAGGCGCGTGCCGCCGCGGCGCCGACGATGGAGAAAGTCCGCAAGGAGGTTGGTTTATGAAACTCGATCCGACGAAACTGAAAGATTGGCAAATCGCCGAAGCGGCCGAGGAAGAGGGCCTGCGCCCCGCCTCGGAACTCGCGGCGGAACTTGGGCTTGAGAAGGGCGAGTGGAGCGCCTACGGCGAGGTTCTCGCCAAGATCGACGCCGCCAAGGTTTTGAAGCGCCTCGGAGAAGGCCGCAAGGGCAGGTATATCGACGTTACCGCGATAACTCCCACGGCGCTGGGCGAAGGCAAGACCACGACGACGCTTGGTCTGGTGCAGGGGCTTGGCCGGCTAGGGAAGAAGGTCATCGGCTGCGTGCGCCAACCTTCCGGCGGCCCGACTTTCAACATCAAAGGCTCCGCGGCCGGCGGCGGTCTCGCCCAGGTCGTGCCGCTCACTTCGCTTTCGCTCGGCCTTACCGGCGACATGGATGCCGTCACCAATGCGAACAATATCGCGATGGTCGCGCTCAATTCGCGCATGCAGCACGAGCGCAACCATGACGACGCATGGCTCGCCGAGCGCGGTCTCAAGCGTCTGGATGTCGATCCAAAGCGCATCCAGTTCCGCTGGGCGATGGACTTCTGCGCCCAAGGCCTGCGGAATATCGAAATCGGCCGCGGCGGCAAGCTCGACGGCTTTACGTGCGAAAGCGGTTTCTACATCTCGGTCGCTTCCGAGGTGATGGCGATACTCGCCATGGCGGCGGACCTCAAGGATTTGCGCGAGCGCCTGGGGCGCATCATCGTCGCCTACTCCAAGTCCGGCGCGCCGGTAACGACGCGCGACCTCGAGGTCGATGGTGCGATGTGCGCCATCCTCGTGAATGCGATCAAGCCCACGATGATGCAGTCGCTCGAGGGCCAGCCGATGTTCGTCCATGCAGGTCCCTTCGCCAATATCGCGATAGGCCAGAATTCGGTCGTGGCCGACCGCCTTGCCTGTGCGCTTGGCGATTATGTCGTGACCGAGAGCGGCTTCGCCTCCGACATGGGCTACGAGAAATTCTGGAACATCAAGTGCCGTTGCTCCGGGCTCAAGCCCAGCGCGGTGGTGCTTGTCGCGACCGTTCGCGCGTTGAAGGCGCATGGCGGCGCTCCCAAGGTCAAGGCCGGAATGAAGCTCGACAGCGTCTACACGACCGAGAATCTCGAACTTCTCGAGAAGGGCTGCGACAATCTTCTTGCGCATATCGACATCATCCGGCGCTCGGGCATCCAGCCGGTCGTGTGTCTCAATTCGTTCTATACCGACACTCCCGCCGAACGCGCGCTCGTCGAAAAGACGGTCAAGGCCGCCGGTGCGAGGTTCGCGGTTTCGGACCATTGGCTCAAGGGCGGCGAAGGTGCCGAGGATCTTGCACGCGAAGTCATCGCCGCCTGCGAAGAGAAAAACGATTTCGCGTTTCTCTGCGATCTTTCCGAGCCTCTGCGCGCGCGGCTTGAAAAGCAGGTCAAGGAAGTCTACGGCGGCGACGGCGTGGATTACTCCGGGGAAGCGGCGGCGAAGCTCGAAGAGTTCGAGCGCGATCCGGAAATTTCGCGTCTCCCGGTGTGCTGCGCGAAGACGCAATATTCGCTTTCGGACGATCCCGATCTCCAGGGCCGTCCCAAGGGATGGCGGCTCAAGGTGCGCGACGTGCTCGTCTATCGTGGCGCCGGGCTCGTCGTGCCGGTCGCCGGCGAAATCAAACTCATGCCCGGAACTTCCGCGTCGCCGGCCTACCGCCGCATTGACGTCGATGTCGAAACCGGGAAGGTGAAAGGACTCTTCTGATGACGCGCAAGGTAATTCTCATCGCCGCGCTCGTCTGCGGAATCGCCGCCGCGCTCCTCTCCAAAATCTATATCGGGGCCAAGGAGCGCACGATCGCGAACGAGCTTGCGCGCATCAAGGATCGCTATGGCGAAATCGAAGTCGTCTGCTTCAAGGTCGATGTTCCGGCCGGCACGGAACTCCGGCGCAAGGACCTTGGGCTCGTGGTCGTTCCCGCCATGGGCCTTCGCGGCCAGGCGCTTACCGAGGAAGACGTCAATAGCGTCATCGGGCGCAAGACCACGCTTGGCCATTCCCGTGGCGACGTCCTCTTCTGGAGCGACGTCGATGGCGGCGATTTGCGCGACAAGAGCCTTTCCGGCGACATCAAACGCCAGATGCGCGCTGTTTCCATCGACTGCCAAGGCTCCGCCGCCGTGTCCGGCATGGTGTGCGCCAACGACCATGTCGATGTGATCGGCACCTTCGTATTCCCCGGCGCCGACGGCACGACGCGCTCCGGCACTGTCGTGACCTGCACGATTCTCCAGAATGTTCTGGTGCTCGCCAAGGGACAGTCTACATCCAAGTCCGAATCCTTTTCGTATGCCGGCGATCAGACGGTGACGCTTGAGGTGACGCCGCGCGAGGCCGAGATGCTAGCGTTCGCCCAGCAGATGAAAGGCCGCCTGGTCCTCACGCTCCGCAACCGCAACGACAGCAGCTTCGAGCGCGAGCTCCCGCAGGTCGATTACGAGCGGATCAAAAGGGAGATCGAATCCCTCAATCTCGTGAGACAGCAGAAAGTCGGCCACTAAAGGAGACGACACCATGACGCTCACCATGCTCATCGACGGCTCGCGGCAGACGCAGGAACTTTCCGACGGCCTTTATGTGATCGGCCGCGGCGAAGGATGCAGAATCCGGCTCGATTCCCCCGACGTGAGCGAGCGCCATGCGATATTGTCGCTGCGCGGCGGCGTGGCGACGATCGAGGATCTCCACAGCTCCAACGGCACCATCGTCAACGGCGAGGCGATCGAGAGCCAAATCACGCTCAAGCCCTCGATGGTGGTGCAGATCGGCCCGGTGATGATGCGCGTCGATTCCAATTCTTCCGCGCAAGAGGACGGTTCCGGGTCTTCCGCCCCGGAGCCGGCCCCGGAGCGCGAGACGCAGGACGACGCCGGAGATGCGGATATTTCCGGCTATACGGAAATCAAGCGCCAGATCCAGCGCGAACTGCTGCGCCGCCTCGACATCAAGCGGCTTACTCTCTCCGGCGTGGATCAGGCCGGCATGGAAGAGACCGCGCGCGAAAAAATCGCCGAGATCGTCGGCGAAGCGATAGAGACCGGGCGTTTGCCGGACGAGATCGACCCGGACATCCTCGAGCGGGACGTCTTCAACGAGTCGATGCGCCTGGGTCCGCTCGAAGATCTGCTCGAGGACGATTCGGTTTCCGAAATCATGGTGAACGGCCCGGAGAAGATCTACGTCGAGCGCCATGGCCGTCTTGAGCTCGCGCCCCAGCAATTCACCGACGACGCCTCGGTGATGGCGATCATCGAGCGCATCGTCTCGCCGCTCGGGCGGCGAATCGACGAAAGCCAGCCTTATGTCGACGCGCGTCTCGCCGACGGCTCGCGCGTCAATGCGATAATTCCGCCGTTGTCGCTCTCCGGCCCCACGATCACGATCCGCAAGTTCTCCAAGGAAGCGCTGGGCGTGGACGATTTCATCCGCTTCGGGACGTGGAACCAGGCGGCGGCGGATTTCATGCGTCTTTGCGTGCAGGAGCGCAAGAACATAATCGTCGCCGGCGGCACGGGATCGGGCAAGACGACGCTCCTCAATCTCCTTTCCGGCTTCATTCCGGCGCGCGAACGCATCGTGACGATCGAAGACGCCGCCGAACTCAAGCTTCAGCAGCCGCATGTGGTGCGCCTCGAATCGCGCCCGGCGAACATCGAAGGCCGCGGCGCGGTGACGATTCGCGATCTCGTGCGCAACGCGCTCAGAATGCGCCCGGACCGGATAATCGTGGGCGAATGCCGCGGCGGCGAAGCCCTCGACATGCTCCAGGCGATGAACACCGGCCACGACGGCTCGCTGACGACCGTCCACGCCAATTCTCCGCGCGACGTCGTTTCGCGTCTCGAGACGATGGTGCTCATGTGCGGAATGGAACTCCCCAGCAAGGCGATTCGCGATCAGATCGCATCTGCCGTGGACATAATCATCCACGAGGCGCGTCTTTCCGACGGCACACGCAAGGTGATGGCCATCAGCGAAGTGACCGGCATGGAAGGCTCCCAGATCGTCATGCAGGATATTTTCGTTTTCGAGCAGACCGGCATCGACGCCAAAGGCCGCATCACCGGCCGCTTCAAGCCGACCGGCCTCGTGCCGTCGTTCTTCGACAATCTCGCCGCTCGCGGCATCCACGCCGACCCTAAAATGTTCCAGACATGATTCCGGTTCTCATAGCGCTCCTTTCGGGGCTTTTCATCTTCGGGGTCGTCTATTACTGCGTCTCCGGAGTCAATTTCAATGCGGCCTGGCAGAAGGGCGCTTCGCCGCTCGCCCGCTATCTCAACGAGCGCCGCCGCGCCAAATTCAACGAACAGCTTCCGGATGCGCTCGCCACGATGAACAACTCCTTGCGCGCCGGACTCTCGATCGGCCAGTCGTTCGATTCGGTCGTCGAGAATGGCGTGTCGCCGCTTGCCGACGAATTCCGTATTCTCGTGCAGTCGATCAAAATCGGCATGACGCTCGAGGATGCGCTTTCCGCCATGATGGACAGGGTAGGCAGCGAAGACCTTACGC
Organism: Kiritimatiellia bacterium; assembly: GCA_045132115.1. Lineage (GTDB taxonomy): Bacteria > Verrucomicrobiota > Kiritimatiellia > RFP12 > UBA1067 > UBA1067. The sequence continues at coordinate 1,033 of JBGURT010000046.1, read as the reverse complement.
TCGTGTGCTCGGCGATATTGATTTCACGCAAGACCGGCGGCAACGTCACCGAGATCTTCGACAAAATCGCCGCCACGATCCGCGGCCGCATGAAGATCGAGCGCAAAGTCCGCACGCTTACCGCCCAAGGCCGCCTCCAAGGCATTATCGTTTCGCTCATGCCCGTTTTTCTCGCCGTCGTGATGACCGCGATCAAACCGGAGATGATGATGGATTTCTTCTTCTCGCCGGTCGGGATGATATCGGTCGTGGCCACCGCCACGCTCATCACGCTGGGCTGGATGATGATCAGGCGCATAATCAAAATCGACATTTGAACGAAAGGGAGGTTTCATGTCCGACAAAGTCTATATCTCCGCCAACCAATATCTTTCCGACACTTGGCGTCTCGCCGCGGCGATCCGCAAGAGCGGCTGGCGGCCGGATGTGCTGATCGCGCTGTGGCGCGGCGGCACTCCAGTCGGCGTGGCGGTGCATGAATTCTTCAAGACCACCGGCTGGAACGTCGAGCACTTCCCCCTGAAGTGCGGCTCCTACACCGCCATCGGCGAAAACGCCGGCGAAGTGAAGTTCTCGTTTGCCGACGATGCATTCGGTTCGCTCAAGGCCGGGAGCAAGGTTCTTGTCGTCGATGACGTGTTCGACTCCGGCAAGACCGCCGTCGCAATTCGTAAAAAGCTCCGCAATCTTCCTTGCGGCGAGGTCGAGATGCGTTTTGCCACCGTCTACTGGAAGCCGGAAAAGAACACGACCGACATGACGCCGGATTATTGCGTCAACATAGTCGGCAACGACTGGCTTGTCTTCCCGCACGAAATCGAGGGTCTCACCGCGGACGAAGTGGCGGAGAAGGACCCCGGTCTCGCGAAGATCCTTGCGGAAATCGCCTGAAGATGAAAATCCTTTTCCTTAGCGACATCCACGGAGTTCCTTCCACGCTCGAAGCGGCGCTTGCCGCCGGCGATGCGCTGGGGTTCGACAGGATCGCGCTCCTTGGCGACTTGCTCTACCATGGTCCGCGCAATGGCGTGCC
>JBGURT010000045.1:0-9318 GCA_045132115.1 Kiritimatiellia bacterium | reverse complement strand
TGCAGATCGACGCCGCCGCGAACGGCGGCAAGCAGCGCACGGCCTCCGAAATCGTCGTTTCCAAGCTCAAAGCCCGCAAGGAACTGATCGACGGGGAAAACGTAAAGATCAGCGACATGAAGGCAATCGGCCGCAACGGCAATGTTGAACAGTTCACCGTGGAGATCAAATTCAAATGAACAAGACCAAGATAATTCTTGCCGCGATCGGCGGTGTGTGCGGCGTGGCGGCGCTGGTGCTCGCCTATCTCATCTGGGATGGATGCTCGCAGCAGAACGAGACCCGCGAAGAACTCGTCACCATGCAGGAGGCGATCGCCAAGCATGTGAAAGCGGAGATCAAGCCGGTGAAGGCTTCGGTCGACGCGATCGAAGAAAACCGCAAGGCTTATGCCGATTGGGCTCTCGAGGCCAGGGCGCTCGCCGTGCGCGGCGACAAGAAGTTCGAGCCTACGAGCGAAGCGACCTTCAAGCAGTTCATGGTGGCGGAGGCCCATCGGCTCTCCGAACTCCCCGGCGGAGTCGAGGGCAAACTCGTGAAGCCCGGCTTCCCGTTCGGCTTCCAGCAATACATCCTCGATGGCGCGATGCCGCCTGCGGCGGACATCAAGAAGCTCCAGCGCCAGTGGGACGACGTGACGACCGTTGTCACCACGCTTGCGGACGCCGGCGTCTACGAACTCGTTTCCATCACGATCAAGGAGGGCGCGAGCGCCGCGGTGCAGAAGGCGGAGGAAAAACCGCAAGGCCGCAACGCCAACCGCCGCAACCGCCAGCAGCCCAAGAAGGAAGCGGCGCAGCAGCAGGCGTCGGACGACGAGCCTGACGTCACGGTGATGGCGGTAGAATTCCTTACCCGTCCAGCCGGACTGGTGACGGCGCTCAACTCCTTCGCGGTGAACGAGCGCTTCTGCGTCGTGGACGATTTCCGTTTTGCGCGCGAGAAGGACGATCTGCTCGACGCGCTCGGCGGAGAGAAGAAGGCCGAGGCCGCCCAGCCTGCATCGCGCGGCCGCGGTCGCGGTCGCCGCGCCGCCGCCCAGGAAGAGGCGCAGCCGGAAGAGGATGACGACAGCGCCAAGAAGGGGCAGCTCGTCACCGACCCCTTGAAGGCTTCGCTCCTCAAAGTGGGCATGACCGTCAAGATTTACGATTTCAAGTCGCTCAGCGCGCCTGCGCCGGCAAAGGAGGACTGACCATGGCAATCGCCTCTGCAAACAAAAAGAATTTCTTCATTGCGCATTACGACCTCGTGGTGCTTTTGGTTGGCGTGCTGGCGCTCGCCGGCGGCGTGTGCTTCATGCTGCTGGGCGGCGATGAAGATCGCATCGATGGCGCGACGCCTACGATCCCTGCCGACGCTCCCACCGGCGTCGAGCCGGTCCAGATGGACAATTACAATTACATGGCGCGCATCACCAAGGACCCGTTCAAGATTCCCGTAGTGGTCGATAAAGACGCCAGCTTCCTCGCTTCCGAGCGCCGCATACGCTGCGCCGAATGCGCCGCGCCAATCCCCACGACAGAAACGATCTGCCCGTTCTGCAAGAAGGCCCAGCCCGAGGACAAGCCGATCGTATACGACACTGACGGCGACGGACTCCCTGACGAATGGGAAAAGCGCTACGGCCTCAACATCAATGACGCCTCCGACGCCCAGGCCGATACCGACGGCGATCTCTTCACCAACGCCGAAGAGTTCGAGATGGGTACCGATCCAACCGACGCCAAGAGCCATCTGCCCTATTCCAATTATCTGCGCCTGCAGCTTCCGCTCAAGGAAACCAAGTTGCCGTTCTACTTCGACAGCGCGACCAAGATTCCAACCGGCTACCGCTTCAAGTTCATCAACCCGACCAAGTTCGACAAGGTCTACAACCGCAAGGGCGTCCACTACACGCCGGTCACCGGCGAAGAGATCGGCGATACCGGCTACATCGTGAAGGGCTACGAGGCCAAGAGCGAGAAGCGCAAAATCGCCGGCGGCAAGGGAATGGAAAAGACGGTCGATGTTTCAACCGCGACCGTCGTGCGCAAGACGGACAACAAAGAAATCGTGCTGACGGTCGGCGACCGCAAGATGCAGTCGGTAGACACTCAGGCGACGATCGTCTTCGAGCGCGGCGAAGTGCAGGAGTTCAACGTCGTGGTCGGCGACACTATCGATCTCAAAGGCGAAAAGTATGTCGTCAAGTCCATCCGCAAGGAAGGAAATGCCGTTCGCGTGCTGCTCGAGCACTCGATGCTCTGCACGAAAAAACTTTTGGAAGCACTTGAACAGTAATTTGATTTTTGATATAATATGCATATCAACAAGGGAGCAATGGTCATTATGCGAAACATAAAGCACCTCACAGCCGTCGTTGCGACGATAGCGTTCGTCGCCTGTGGCATCAGTGCGATTGCCCAGGATGATCTGGACGATTTGCTCAAAGATCTGGAGGGAGAAGTGCTAGGCACCGGCGATGGTGCGGCTACTGATGAAGCCGCGCCGGCGTCGGAAGAAGCGCCGGCAGAGGAAACTCCTGCCGCAGAAGAGGAGGTCGCCTCTGTCGAAGACGAGAGCGCTCCCGCAGACGGCGAAGAAGCCGCGGCCGAGGAGGAGGAATCTCCTGCTGCGGAAGAAGAGCCTGCTGCGGATGAGGAGCCTGCGGTCGAAGAAGAGCCTGCCTCCGCGGAAGAAGAGCCTGCTGTCGCAGAAGAAGAGCCTGCCGTCGCAGAAGAGGAAACCCCTGCGGAAGAAGAAGAGCCCGCTCCCGCTGACGAGGAGACTCCCGCCGCAGAGGAAGAGCCTGCTGCTGACGAGGAGCCGGCTGCGGAAGAACCGGCAGAAGGCGATGTTACCGCAGAGCAGGTTGATGGTGCGCTCTCGGTCCTTGACGATCTCGCCGCGGAAGTAGAGCCCGAGGCGGAAGAACCTGCATCCGGCGAAGAGCCTGTAGCCGAGGAAGAGCCTGCTCCCGCTCAACCCACGGTCAGCGAGCCGCAGCCTCCGGTTGCCGCCGCCGCTCCCGCGAAGGACGCGGAACTCATCGCTTCCATCCGCGCCACGGAAAAACTTCGCCGCGAAGCGTATGACAAGCAGGCCCTGCGCGAAATCGCCGAAGCCCGCGAGTGCATGGGCAACAAGGAATACACCGAGGCTTCCCGCCACTACGGTATAGCGCTTCGTCTTCTGAACGACCGTCCGGCTTCCAAGGCGCTCCGCAAGGAATGCGAACAGGGCATCGCCGAGGGTCTCTATCGCGCCGCCATGGAAGAGGATATGACCGGCCGCCGCGACCGCGCGATGAAGCTTATGGAGAAGGCTGTCGATATGCGCCACCCCAAGGCGCGCAAGCAGCTCGAGATCTGGCTCACCGCCGAGGATCCCAACGCCAACAAGACCGACTATTCTTCCATCAAGCATCGCCGCAACGACGACGATTTCAAGGCGCAGCGCGAGACCAACCGCAAGCACCTGCGCCGTGCGCGCCAGTTGCTCGCCGTCCGCGAGATCGACAAGGCGCTTGAAGAGTGCGAACTCGTGCTCGTGAGCGATCCTTACAATCAGGAGGCGATCCGTCTGCGCTCCGCTATCATCTCCAAGCGCAAACTGATTCTCGGCGAGGAATTCCGTGTCGCCCGCGACGGCATGATCGCCGATGTCGACCGCGCCTGGCGTCCGGTTTACGCTCCCAACGCCCGCAAGCTCGATGACGTGGGCAATACCACGGTGAAGAGCGCCCTTGGCGACGATCCCGAGCGCTCTATCGAGCAGTCCATCATCCGCCGCATGAAAGAAATGCGCCTGCCGCGTATCGAGTTCAAACCGCCGTCGACGATCATCGACGCCGTCGACTCCTTCCGCCAGATGTCCAAGGACTTCGACCGTCCCGACCTCCCGCTTGACCAGCGCGGTTTCAACTTCGTCGTCAAGACGCCTGACGACCTTACCCAGCAGGCGGCCGATGATTCCGGCGACGACAGCGACGACTTCAGCTCTACCGACAATGATACGCCGGAAGGTCCGTCTATCGTCGGCGTGCCGATGATGAAGATGATCAGCGCGGACAACCTTTCGTTCTTTGACGCCTTGAAGCTCGTCTGCGATCAGGTCAACTGGAAGTTCAAGGTCCAGGGTACGATCATCATGGTGATGCCCAAGGGTATGTCCACCGACGAAATGATCACCCGCAGCTACCCCGTCGTCTCCGCGTTCATGGAGCGCATGGGCACCGCCTCGAGCGAAATGAAGGAAATGCAGTCGGCCGGCTTCGGCGGCAAGTCTTCGCGCCGCAATGACGAAGAAGAGGAAAACCAGGAGCGCGACTGGAAGGAATTCTTCACGCTCCTCGGCGTCGAGTGGCCTGAAGGTTCGTCGATCATGTACATCAAGACGATCGGCAAGCTGCGCGTGAAGAACACCTACGACAACCTCGCCGAACTCGAAAAGGCGCTCACCGAAATGAATGCCGATCCCAAGCTCGTCGAGATCGAGACGCGTTTCGTCGAAGTCGGCCAGGACGACCTCAACTCTCTCGGCTTCGAGTGGATCCTCAACAGCGACTATACGCTCAATACCGGCAAGCTTGGGCGTTGGGCCGGCGTGAAGAACGGCCAGTGGACCGATGGTTCTTGGGTGAAGTCTTCATCGTCTTCCACGACCAGCAGCAGTGGCTCCGGGGCCGGCTCCAGCGGCATCGACGCCGGTGCCGGAAGCAGAGGCACCCAGAATTCTACGGTCAACCCCATCGTCAGCAACACGCGCAGTACGCGTTCCAATATGGGCGTGAATGCGTTTGGCGGCACTTCCGACTACCAGAACGGCAACCGCTATCTTTCGACGACCGGCAACCATATTTCCGGTTCCGAGAAATCCACGAACGACCAGTTCATGCGCGTCAATGCGTTCCTCGGCAGTGCGGATCTTTCGATGATCCTCCACATGCTCTCGCAGCGCAGCGATACGGACCTCCTCTCCGCGCCCAAGGTGCTCACCAAGCCCGGCGAGGAAGCGACGATCAAGGTCGTGACCGAGTTCATCTACCCGACCGACTACGATGTGCAGCTCCAGAGCTCCAGCTCTTCCGGCTCCAGCTCGTCGTCCTCGCAGTCGGCGGTGCTCGCGGTCGTCGAGCCGCAGTCGTTCACGATGCGCGAAGTTGGCGTCATCCTCACCGTCACTCCTACCTTGACCGATGACGGCAACCTCATCGATCTCGTGCTCGATGCCCAGGTGGTCGATGAGCCTACCTGGAAGAACTACGGCATGAGAATTCCTTATTCCGGCAACTCCAGCTCGCTCGAAAGCTTCGAAGGTATCGGCGAAATCTTCGAGTCTCTCGCCGGATTGATCGACACTGTCGGCGGTTCGATTAGCCCGGATGTCAGGACGAAGATCGTCAATAATGCTACAGATTCGGCCATGAGTGCGATGAATTCGCTTTCCTCCTCCGGCAGCGAGAACCTCACGTACTATGAAGCCCCGATGGAACAGCCGTTCTTCCATACGCGCCATATTACGTCGTCCGTCTCGATGTTCCCGGGTGCGACGATCGTCATGGGCGGTCTCATCACCGAGCAGCGCAAGGCGATGGATGACAAGGTTCCGTTCCTCGGCGATCTGCCGTTCATCGGGCGTCTCTTCCGTTCGCACGCCGAACAGACCACCAAGCGCAACCTCCTCATCTTCGTGACCACCCGTCTCGTCGATGTCCACGGCCGCGAGGTTACGATGGGCACGAGCGACGATTCTGAGACGGAAGTCAAGGCCGCGCCTGCGGTTTCGGAAAACTGAAATAAACTCATGAGAGTATGTCTCACGGGAGGGATTGCCTCGGGCAAATCCCTCCTTTCGTCTTATCTGAAGAACCTGGGCGTCGAGATTCTCGATGCCGACGATGTGGCGCATTCGCTCATCCCCGATCCTGCCGAGCGCCGCCGTATCGCCGCCGAGGTTTTCGCCGATCCCTTAAAGCGCAAGGAACTTGAAGCGCGGCTTCATCCTCTGATTCTTGCGGAGATCGAGAAGTTCCACACCGCGCATCCTTGCACCGTCGACCGCCTTTCGCTCGTCGTAATTCCTTTACTTTTCGAATTGCATTGGGAAGGAAAATATGATATAATATGCACTGTCATATCGGAAAGGGCCGCACAAGCCGACCGCATGACAGCCCTCCGCGGATATTCCAAGGAGGAGGCCGAAGCCCGGCTGGCGGCGCAACTGCCGGCGGAGCTGAAGGCGAAAAAATCCCATTATGTCGTGCGCAATGACGCCGGGCCCGAAGCCTTGCGTCAGGCCGCGGCGGACATGGTTTCTTTCCTTAAGGAGCAAATCGAACATGGAAAACGAATTTGACGTATTCGCGGGCGCACTCAATCCGGAGCCGGCGGAAAAAGCAAAGATTCAGCAACCGCAGCCGCGCAAGGTGCAGCCGCGCAAGAACTTCGTTGGAGCCGGACGGCCACGTCCGCAGAAGCCGAACAACTCCCCTATCCGCGGCGCGAATGGCGAAGAGAGCGTGAATCCTTTGTTGAACGCGCCGCTGCCGACCGAGCCTCGCGTCCAGGAGACAGAAGCGCTTGCCAACCCCAACCGCAATCCGGATCTCCCGGAGTATAGGCTTTCGGATATCCAGACCTGGCGTGCCGAGGATATCGTAACCCGCATGATGCCGGGCGCGGACCCGGAGGAGCTCGGCGCCTACCGTCCGCACGAACTTATTTTCGCCGCCATTCGCGACTATTTGCGGCGCGGCGGCGCGGTGCTCGCGAGCGGATGCCTGGAGATCGTTCGCGAAGGCCATGGCTTTTTGCGGTCGGCGAAAAACAACTTTTTGGCCTGCCCCGAGGATGTCTTCGTCACCCAGCAGCAGATACGCCGCCACGCGCTCAGGACCGGTGACGTGATCGAGGGCCCGATCCGCGATCCGCGCGACCGCGACCGCTTCTTCTGTCTTGGCGCCGTCCAGCGCGTGAACGGCAAGGAGCCTTCCGTCGCCGCCCGCGTAGTCCACTTTGAAAACCTTACTCCCATTTTCCCGGATCGCCGCATCATCCTCGAGACGGACGCCAAAGAACTCTCCACCCGAGTGATCGACATCTTCACGCCTATCGGCTTTGGCCAGCGCGGCATTATCGTGGCGCCTCCGCGTGTCGGCAAGACAGTGCTGTTGCAAAAGATCGCGAATGCGATCTCGGCAAACCATCCAGAGGCGATCCTTATCATCCTGCTCGTCGACGAACGCCCGGAGGAAGTGACCGACATGCAGCGCAACACCAAGGCGATGGTTCTTTCCTCGACCTTTGACGAAGAGCCGCAGCACCATGTCAACGTGGCGGAAATGGTGATCGAGATGAGCAAGCGCCAGGCGGAAAACGGCAAGGATGTCGTGATTCTCCTCGACTCCATAACCCGTCTCGCCCGTGCCTACAACACCGTGCAGCCTCATTCCGGCAAGATTTTGACGGGCGGCGTCGATGCGCTCGCCCTGCATCGCCCGAAGCGCTTCTTCGGTGCGGCGCGCAATATCGAGAACGGCGGCTCGCTCACGATCCTCGCGACCGCGCTTATCGATACCGGTTCGCGCATGGACGAAGTGATCTTCGAAGAGTTCAAGGGCACCGGCAACATGGAACTTGTCCTCGACCGCTCGCTTGCCGATAAGCGCATCTTCCCGGCGATCGACATCGACAAGTCCGGCACCCGCAAGGAAGATCTCCTCCTCGAGCCGATGGAGCTGGAGAAGACTTGGGCGATGCGTCGCGTCCTTGCCGGTGCGGGATCGGAAGCTGCGATGAAGTCGGTCCTCAACTCGCTCAAGAAGACGAAGTCCAACCCCGAGTTCATTCTCGCCCTGGATCTAAAGAATAAAGGCATATGAAGTCCAGGCTTGCCGCATTTGTTTCTGTAATCGCAATTCTGCTTTCTGCAAAGGCGGAATTGACTTACGATTACCAAATGACGGTGGAGTCATTGGAGTCATTATCAGATGTATCCGATTATCTTTGTTCTGTCATATCTTCAGAATTCACGAACGGCACCGAAACGGTTGCGCTTTCCGATCTCAAGATTGCGGCGATTACCAATCTTTGGACATCCAAAGATGTATGGGAGTATAGTGGATATCCTACCGAGAAAAAACTTTCGATATCTAGTGGAGGATTGTCTTTTGCGGGCACAAGCCGCGCCTCGTGGATTTATTCAAGCAAAGATAATTACATTGTAGACTTGGGAATCAAGATTGTTCCTCCTTCCGGCCATATTTCGTATGGCTTTCTGTATGCATCGCATCCTAATCCTAAAACGGGGCCAGATGTAAGCAACCTATTGGCAAACACCAATAAATTTACGATAGCTGAAATCAAAAGCTTGGGCTATCCGCAATATCATATAGTTCCGCTTATCCGTGAGGCGCGGGAATTTTGGTTTGTGGATCACGTGGCCAATACCACCAATGTAATAGCGGCGGCCAGTCTGGAAGAAGAAGGGGACGATGGTCCGCTTGGCGTAAAGCTCCCCACGCCAAAAGCAAAAACCGGGTATGAATTCCAGTATTGGGAGACAGAATCCGGAGCAAGCCTGCAAGGCAAAACCTATTACAATCCGCCATTCGTATTGGGTAGCGTATCCACGCCGGTGATTGTCAAAGCCAAGTGGACGGCGAACAGTTATACGGTCAAGTTCAACGCCAATGGCGGCTCGGGCTCGATGGCGGACGAGGCGTTCACCTACGACACGGCAAAGGCGTTGACGGCGAATGGCTTCACGCGCACTGGATACACATTCCAAGGCTGGGCGACAAGCACTGGCGGCGCAAAAGTTTATGACGATGGACAGTCGGTGAGCAACCTTACGGCTACTGCTGGCGGGACAGTGAATCTCTACGCGAAGTGGACGGCGAACAGTTATACGGTAGTGTTCAACAAGAACAACTCTAGCGCGACCGGCACGATGGCTAACGAATCGTTCACTTATGATGCGGCTAAGGCGCTCACGGCGAACGGCTTTTCGCGCACGGGATATGCGTTTGCGGGTTGGGCGACGAGTTCCGGCGGCACAAAAGCTTATAATGATGGACAGTCGGTCTGCAACCTTACTGCGACTTCCGGCGGCACGTTTACGCTCTATGCCAAGTGGACTGCGAACAGCTATACGGTCAAGTTCAACAAGAATCATACTGACGCGACCGGCACGATGGCCAATCAAGCGTTCACCTACGCTACAGCGCAGAATCTGACGGCGAACGGTTTTTCTCGCACCGGGTATACGTTTGCGGGATGGAACACGAAGGCCGATGGCACGGGGACTAACTATACCAATGGGCAGTCGGTAAAC
>JBGURT010000044.1:0-6046 GCA_045132115.1 Kiritimatiellia bacterium | reverse complement strand
AATGGTTGCCTCGCAGGGACTCGAACCCCAACAAGCAGAATCAGAATCTGCGGTGCTACCATTACACCACGAGGCAAGAAGGCTCGTACTTTCAGAATGGCGGGGTCGACGGGGCTCGAACCCGCAACCCCCGGATCGACAGTCCAGTGCGCTAACCAATTGCGCCACAACCCCGTATTCCAGAAAGTGATTTGTATTATATCATATTCCGCACGTAAAAGTCAATAGGGAAAATTCAAATTGCCGCCGCGCGCAGCAAAACAGGATTCATTGCGCAGCAAAACAGAATTCACTGCGTAGTGAAGCACGATTCACTACGCAGTCGAGCAGGATTTACTACGCAGTCAAACTGATTTTGCTACGCAGTCCGGGGAAAGCGGCTTGGCGGCCCAACCGGTCACATTACGTACCAAAGGACGCAGAAAAAGTGGCAAATACTGCCCAAAAGCACGAAAAGATGCCACACCATGTGGGCGTAAGGGAGTGATTTCCAGAGATAAAAGGCGCACCCTACGGTATATGCCACCCCGCCCAACGCGAGCCACATCGTGCCCAAACCCTGCAATTCGCGCACCAGCGGCACGATTGCCGCCAGCGCCATCCAGCCCATGGCGACATAAGCGAGGGTGGAAATCACCCGGTATCTGCCCGTCGTAAAGAGCTTGAAGGACACTCCCACGATCACCGCACCCCATTCGATACCGAAAATACTCCAGGCAAGGCCCGGATGGTCCGGCCTGAGGGTCACGAGGCAAAACGGCGTATAACACCCGGCGATAAGGAAATATATGGCGCTATGGTCGAGGACATGCATCACTTTCTTCGCCGTCGCGCCGCGCACGGTGTGGTAAGTTCCGGAAATGACATACATGAGGATAAGCGACGCGCCCATAATGGCGGCGCTTGTAACCTTCCAGCCTACCGCGCTTCCGCTGCGGCAACCCTCCCAGATCATGAGCGCGGTCGCCGCCGCACTCAGGTGCGAACCGACGAAATGGGTAATCGCATGGGCGATTTCTTCTCCGTTCGTATAGGATCTTTTTGTCTTGTTCATCGGGCAAAATCCATTTCTTTTAGGCGTTCTGCCGCATTTTCCGGCATAAAACGGGAAAAATCGCCGCCCAAACGGGCCAGGCGCCTGATTTCGGTAGAAGACTCCTCGGTGCGCGGGAAAGAAACGAACTCGCAGAGTTTTACGAGCTCGCCATAATCCTTCCAACGGGGCAGCCCCGGCACGGAATCTTCGCCTACAAGGAAAAACAGTTTTTCGGGGGATTCTTCGGCGGCGATTTCACGAACGGTATCGATCGCAAAAGAAATGCCGCCCTTTTTCAGCTCCCGGTCGTCGACAACCACCTTGGGGTTGCCGTCAAAGACGAGATGCACCAGTTCCAAACGGTCGGAAGACGCCAAAAACGCCTTGCCGCCCGTCTTGAACGGACTGCAAAATGCCGGCACGACGATTATCTTGTCGAGTCCCAGCCTGGCAATCGCACTCTCCGCCACCCTCACATGCCCGGAATGGACAGGATTGAAACTGCCGCCGAAAATGGCGATTCTACCGCCCAAGCTCCTCGCTCCTCGCCGCGCAACGCGCAAGGCATTCCTCGACAATCCCGTAAAAACGTCCTGAATCGTCGAGCGCGGTCTTGCCGGCGGCGGTCGTGCCGCCGGGCGTAGCCACCCGGGCGATAAACCTGTCGGCGGCAATCTTGGATTCTTCAAGGTATTTCGCGGTGCCCAGCATCGTCTGTAGCGCAAAAGCTTCGGCATCGGCCGCCTTGAGCCCCAATTTCGCGCCGCCCTTCGCCATCGCCTCGAGCATATACGCAAAGTAAGCCGGACCCGACCCCGCCACGGCCGTAAAGGCATCGAAGTCTTTTTCCGGAATCATGGCCACCTTGCCGCAAAGGGAAAGGAGCCCGCAAACCGCCTTCGCTTCCGGGGCCGGGGTTTTGGCGACCGCGCACATCCCCAGCCCCGCCTTCACGCCGAGATTGGGCATGACGCGGACAATAGTCGCCTTGCGGCCGAAGAGTCTGCGGAGCTTCGCGACGCTCTGCCCCGCGGCGATCGACACGAGCGTCTGGCCGTCCTTGAGCTCGCCCTTCACTTCAGCCGCCACGGCGGCAATATCCTTGGGGCGCACGCACAGAAAGACGATATCGCACTTGCGGACGATCTCGAGGTTGCGGTTCTTGCGCGAAGTGGAAACGAGCGGACGGAACTTGCACATCGCATGCGCAAGGGCTCCACCCATTTCGCCGCCGCCGATAAAACCGATCCTAGGCTTCGCCGCCATCAAATCAAGCTTTGCGGCCAACCGCCTTGCGGTAGCGGGCGATCAACTGGTTCGTGGACGCGTCGTGCTTCAAGTCCGCGGTCTCGGCCGTGAGATCCTTCAAAACGCCCTTCGCAAGCACCTTGCCCAGCTGCACGCCCCACTGGTCGTAGCTGAAGACGTCGAAAATGACGCCCTGCACGAACACCTTGTGCTCGTAAAGCGCGACGAGCGCGCCGAGCGTCTCCGGGGTGAGCTTGCGGCAAAGGAGCGTGTTCGTGGGCTTGTTGCCGTCGAACGTCTTGAATGGAACGAGGTTCTCCGGCACGCCCTCGGCGCGGCATTCGTCCGCGGTCTTGCCGAACGCCAAAGCCTCGGTCTGCGCGAAGAGATTGGCCATCAGCTTGTCGTGCAGGTCGCCAACCGGATTGTGCGTCTGGCAGCAGCCGATGAAGTCGCACGGAATCATGTGCGTGCCTTGATGGATGAGCTGATAGAACGAGTGCTGGCCGTTCGTGCCGGGTTCGCCCCATTCGATCGGCCCGGTCTTGACCGCGACGCGCCTGCCGCTCTTGTCGACGCACTTGCCGTTGGATTCCATGTCCATCTGCTGGAGATACGCCGGGAAGCGCGAGAGATATTGGTCGTAAGGAAGGACGCAGTAGGACTCCGCCCCATAGCCGTTGGAATAGAGAATGCCGAGGAGCGCGAGCACGACCGGCATGTTGCGCTCCAAGGGCGCGGTGCGGAAATGCCCGTCCATCGCAAAATAGCCGTCGAGAAGCTTGCCGAAGTTCCGCCGCCCGATCGCGAGCATCAGCGAAAGCCCGATCGCCGAAGGCAGCGAGTAGCGCCCGCCGACCCAATCCCAGAAGCCGAACATGTTCGCGGTGTCTATCCCGAACGCGGCAACCTCTTCCTTGGCGGTGGAGACGGCAACGAAATGCCTGGCCACGGCGTCCGCCCCGAGCTTCTTCACGAGCCACTCCTTGGCGGCAAGCGCGTTGGACATCGTTTCCTGGGTCGTGAACGTCTTGGAGGCGACGATGAAGAGCGTTTCCGCCGCTTTTACCGAGCGCAAGGTTTCGGCGATGTGCGTGGAGTCCACATTCGAGACGAAGAAACACTTGAGTCCGCGCTTGGCATAAGGCGTAAGCGCGATATTCGCCATGACGGGGCCGAGATCCGAGCCGCCGATGCCGATATTGACGACGTACTTGATGCGCTTGCCCGTGGCGCCGCGCCACACGCCGTTGCGGACCCGGTCGGTAAAGTCGCCCATTGCCGCAAGCACCGCGCGGACATCGGGCATCACATCCTTGCCGTCCACGAAGATCTGCGCCTTGGGGTCGCGGTTGCGCAGCGCGGTGTGCAAGACTGCGCGGTTTTCGGTCACATTGATCTTTTCGCCGGCGAACATGCGCGCAATCTCCGCCTTCACGCCGGCGGACTCCGCGAGCTTGAAGAGGTTCGTCATCGCGCGGACGTTCACGAGGTTCTTGGAATAATCGAGGAACCACCCGGCGGCCTTCATGCTGAACTTCTTGGCGCGCGCGGGATCGTCGGCGAACTGCTCGCGCAGCGAAATCTTGCGGGACTGGCGCATCGCCTTTTCGAGGAATTTCCAATCGGTCTTCATTTCTCGACTCCTATGGTTTTGTAGGCGAGCGGGGTGGCCACGCGCCCTTTGGGTGTGCGTTCAAGGTATCCTTCCATGATCAGGAAGGGTTCGTAAGCTTCTTCGATGGTGTCGGGCTCTTCGCCAACGGACACCGCGACGGTGGAAAGCCCCACGGGGCCGCCGCCGAATTTCACGCAGACGGTCTCCAATATCTTGCGGTCCATCTCGTCGAGACCGTGGGGATCTATCTCGAGCAGCGACAGCGATTTCCTCGCCACTTCGCCGTCGATGAAATTGCCGGCCTTTACCTGGGCGTAGTCGCGCACGCGCCGCAGGAGATTGTTCGCGACGCGCGGAGTGCCGCGCGAACGGCGCGCGATTTCCATCGCGCCGTCGTCGTCAATGTCAACGCCCAGCCGGGCGGCGCTGCGGCGAATGATCTCGGCGAGCTCCCCGGCCTCGTAGTAGGAAAGGCGATTGACGAGACCGAACCTGGCGCGCAACGGCGAAGCGATAAGGCCGATCCGCGTCGTCGCGCCCACGAGCGTGAAACGCGGCAGCTCCAGCCGCACCGACCGCGCATTGGGCCCTTGGTCGATCATGATGTCAATCGCATAATCCTCCATGGCCGAATAGAGATATTCCTCCACGGTCTTGGCCATGCGGTGGATTTCATCGATGAAAACGATGTCGCCGGGCTCGAGGGAAGTGAGCAGCCCCGCAAGGTCGCCCGGTTTGGAGATGACCGGGCCTGACGTCGTCTTGACATTCACGCCCATCGCCTCGCCCAAGATATAGGAAAGCGTCGTCTTGCCGAGTCCGGGCGGGCCGGAAAAGAGCACGTGATCCAGAGCTTCGCCGCGCTCCTTGGCGGCATCGACCGCCAAAAGCAGCCGCTCGCGGATCTTCGTTTGGCCCACAAAGCCCTCGAAGTCCTTTGGTCTCAGGCGGTTTTCGAACGCCGTCCGTTCGTTTAGCGCGTCAAGAGCCCTGGCCTGTTTCATCAGTTGCTTTTCCTCACGCCTTGGGGAGAAGTTTCTCCTGCCCGTTCATGTAGGGGCGCAAGACCCCGGGGATCGTGACGGAGCCGTCGGCGTTCTGGTGCTGCTCGAGAAGCGCGACCATGAGACGCGGCAGCGCCACGCCGGAACCGTTCAAAGTGTGGACGAACTTCGTCTTGCCGTCGGCGTCCTTGAAGCGGCAGTTGAGGCGGCGCGCCTGATAGTCGGTAAAGCACGAGCAGGAGCTTACTTCCAGCCACTGCTGTTCGCCGGGAGCCCAGAGCTCCAGGTCGTAGCACTTCGCCGCCGAAAATCCCATATCGCCCGAGCAAAGCTGCAGCACGCGATAGTGGAGCCCAAGCCCCTGGAGAATCGCCTCGGCCTCGCCAACCAGGATTTCCAACTGCTCGAAAGACTTTTCCGGATGGACGAAGTTGACCATCTCCACCTTGTCGAACTGGTGGACGCGGAGCATTCCGCGCGTCATCTTGCCGGCGCTGCCTGCCTCGCGGCGGAAGCACGGCGTATAGGCCGTGAGTTTCACGGGAAGATCCGCGGCCTTGAGGATATCGTCGCGGTAGAAATTGGTTACGGGGACCTCGGCCGTGGGGATCAGCCAGAAGTCGTCGATCTGGCAATGGTAGAGGTCTTCGGCGAACTTCGGGAGCTGGCCCGTGCCGGTCATGGAGTCGGAATTGACGACGAACGGCGGAAGCATCTCGGTATAGCCCTGGGTCTGGCAATGGACGTCGAGCATGTACTGGATGAGCGCGCGCTGGAGTTTGGCGCCCTGGCCGAGGATGATCGGGAATCCGGTACCGGTCAATTTCACGCCGCGCGGGAAGTCGAATATCCCCAGCTTCTCGCCCACGCTCATGTGGTCGAGGATCTTGAAGTCCGGATCTTTCCACTCGCCGTGGAGTCTCACGACGGTATTGGCGGAAGAATCCATGCCCGTGGGGATTTCCGGGGCGGGGATATTGGGGATCATGAGGAGCGTCTCGCGCAGGTCGTGTTCAGTTTCCGCGAGTTCCTTGTCGATTTCGGCGATGCGGTCGCCAACCTTGCGCATCTCCTCCTTGACGGCTGCGATATCGCCGCCCACTTTGGCGACCTTGCCGATTTCCTTGCTCTTGGCGTTCC
>JBGURT010000043.1:0-6524 GCA_045132115.1 Kiritimatiellia bacterium | reverse complement strand
TATTTCAAGGCTGTTGACGGGATACTTTTCTCGAAGGATGGGACGGAGCTCTTGTGGTGTCCTGCGGGCAAAGACTTGACATCGTATGAAATACCGGCGGATGTGACGGATATATGGGACGGTGCGTTTTCGTATTGCTATGGCTTGACGAACATAACCGTTGCAGAAGGGAATACGCATTACAAGTCGAACGATGGCATTCTCTTCTCGACTGATGGGACACAGCTGGTGCAATATCCGGCGGGAAGAGTTGGCGCGTATTCAATACCTGAAGGAGTAGACGAGTTGAGCGAGGGGGCGTTTGCGGGTTGCCGAGGATTGACGGCAATAGAGTTCCCGGAAAGCCTCGAGTCGATTGCGCGTCTTGCGTTTGATGAGTGTCCTGGCCTTACTTCCCTCGAGATTCCCGATTGGATCACGGAGATATGGGACAGCTCATTCGAATGGTGTACTGGCCTTGAAGAGGTGAAGATATCGGCTAGTGTGACATACATTGGCGATGACGAGAATGCGTTTGCCAATTGTCCTTCGATAAGAAAGGTTGTCGTGCCGCAGTATGTGTTCAATCGCGGATTGCAGAATGTGTTTCCTGATTCCTACGACAGCATAGAGGAGGTGGTGGTAATAGGGGACGTTTCGAGTGTTGGCTCCTATGCGTTCAATGGGTGCGAAGCATTGGAGAAGGTGGTGTTTGATGAAAGCGTGAGCGCGATTGCAAACTGGAATGCAGGGATTCCGCTTGCCGTCTTCGAGAGCCATGCTCCAATCGGATTGGCTGAATCGGGATTGATTGCAAGGGCTGACAAAGTAAGCTACAAGCAGGATTACGATGAAGAGTTTAGGGATATTGTGGACGACGACAAATTTGACGGCTTCCCACGGACGTTTGACGGCTTTGGCGGCATTGAATTCAAGACGGGTCGTGATGGCGTTTGGCAACAGGATGGCGACTCGCTGAGGAGCGGGGAACTGGGTGACGATATGGCCTCGTGGTTGCAAACGACGGTTTCGGGCAAGGGGCACTATTCGTTCAAATGGAAAGTTTCGAGCGAACATTACGGCACGGAGATATATGACTATGCTTGCTTCCTGGTGGATGGTGTGACGGATCGTGTATTCGGGGGAGAGCAGGACTGGGCTACGGTTGAACTCGACTTCGGTATCTGTGGAGAGCATGTCTTGCGGTGGGAATATATAAAGGACGATGAGGACGATCCCGAGTTGTTGGAGCAAGTCGATGACTGCGTTTGGGTTAAGGATTTTGTCTGGAGCCCCAAGGTGGATGTTTCGTTTAGCCTTAACGGCGCGGAAGGGGAAACTCCAGCGATCGTAACTTCGTATGTCGGCGGCAATATTGCATTGCCGAGCGCGAATGGATTCGTCAAAGAGGACCATGTTTTTGCGGGGTGGAGCGATGGAGTGGAAATGTATGAGGCGGGGGCAGAGTATGTGGTTCCGGCCGAGAATGTGACAATAACCGCACAGTGGACGAGAAAGACGTTTGTCTCGTTTGATTTGGGCGGCGGTAGCGGCGAGGTTCCGGAGGTGGTAAAGGAACTTGCGGGTACGGTAATTACAATACCCTCTGACGATGGCTTTGAGCGGGAAGATTATGTTTTCGCATGCTGGAGCGACGGCGATACTGCATACGAAGCAGGCGCGGAATACATAGTGCCGACAGAGGATATTACGGTCACGGCGCAATGGACCAAGAAAACATTCGTCAGCTTTGACTTGGGAGGAGGTAGTGGAGATATACCTCAGACGATAAAGGAATTGGCAGAAACGGAAGTTACCATGCCCGAGGCAGATGGGTTCGCGAGGGAGGATTATGTCTTTGCCGGCTGGAGCGACGGCAAGGCGACATACGCGGCGGGTGCTGAATATACGGTGCCCGGCGAGGATGTCACGATAGTCGCACAATGGACGAGAAAGACATTCGTCAGCTTTGTGGTTGATGTAGAGGATGTTGTCGGAGTATTGCCGTCAGTTGAGAAGGCTCTTGCCGGTGAGAAGCTTGTGTTGCCGTCTGGCGATGATTTTTCGAGGGCGAAGTATACATTTACGGGCTGGAGCGACGGAAATAAGGTGTATGCAGCAGGGGCGGAATACGAGTTCCCGGCGGTAGATACAACGCTTACGGCGGTCTGGACGGCCAATACGCTATCCGCACCGACGATTTGCAGCGATGATGTTGCAGACGGAGGTACGATCGAGACCGAATTCGCGACGCTCAAGATCGAGGCTGAAGATGGAACGGCAATCTATTATACTCTTGACGAAAGCGAACCAACAGTAGAAGGCGGCATTTTGTACGAGAATCCATTCACGGCCAGTGCGATGAATGTTACTGTGAAGGCTATAGCCGTAAAGAATAATTATTTTGACAGCAATGTGGCGACATTCTCGTTCACGCGACTGCCTTACAGTGCGGCAGAGTGTCTTGGTGTGGATGGCGTTGACGTAACGCTTGGAGGGGATAAGAATTGGTCCCGTGTGCTTGCCGAGGCGGCGCATGATGGTGTAGCAGCGCTGAGGAGTGGAGCGATTGGGGATAGTCAGTCAACATGGGTGAGTATTAGTCTAGAAGGTAAAGGCCGGGTCTCATTTTGGTGGAAAGTATCGAGCGAAAGGACAGTAAAGGGTATTCGCAGAGATGGGTGTAAATTTGAGATTGACGGTGTCGAGCGCGATTACATGGATAACACCACAAATGACTGGACATTTGCAGAGTTCGATATAGAGAATGAAGGATCGCATGTCTTGAAGTGGACATACCAAAAGAATGAGAACACAACAAAAGGCGAGGACTGCGCATGGCTGGATGAGGTTGTTTGGACACCTAAATCAGTAGCTCCGGTTGTGAACATTAACACGGAGAAGATGGAGGAGCCGGAGGTTGACGAGGAGAGCGGCACGCGCACGATAGCCGTGAAGGGCAATCCGCTATCGGATGAAGCGGAGATTGCGGAGCTAATCGAGCAAGTTGCGGTAGTTGTGATGGTGGGATCGGAGCCGGTTGATACGACAGCGGGATACAATAAGACGTATGATCCAGCTTCGAATACGATTGTGATAACGCTCAAGGAGCCGGAGGTGGGCGCGGCGGCGACTACTGCGGAAGAGACGAAGGTGGAGGGCGATGCCACGGGTGTGCTGGCGGATATGAGCGATGAAAAGGTGGAGTTGGCAACTACAGAACCTGAGCCAACCGCGGAAGAAACGGCGGCAGGCAATACTGAGGCTGGCGCATTGCCGGTAAAGGCGGTGAAGGGGCTTTATTATCAGGCTTCGTGGGGGAGCGACTTGTCCAATTTGCGCCAAGGCGAGAAGGTGCAGGCGACGGGCGACACGCTCTACCTCGGCGTAATCAAGCAGCAAGGCGCCCAAGGCTTCTACAAAGTAACCGTAAGCGAGCAGTAAGGGCTTAAGCGAAAGCAATTCGCGCGCGGCCTCGTGCCTTGCGGTCGCTTCCTGCCCCGAAAAAGGGTATTGATTTTAGGGGCGCAAATATGGTATAATACAATAAAATATACCGCCAATTGCGGATTTTGAACATAAGAAAGAAGAAGGAACGAACAAAATGAAGATGACATGGCAGCCGTCGAAGATCAAGCGGAAAAGGAAAATCGGGTTCCGTGCGCGCAGAGCCACGAAGGGCGGGCGCAAGGTTCTCGCCTCCCGCCGCGCCAAGGGCCGCAAGCGCCTGACGCAGGTCTGACAGGCTTGAAGTCCCATGGCCACGCGACTGCCTGGGAAGGAATACAAACGGGTTTTCGACCGGGGGCGTTCCCGCAAGGGGCGCTACTTGGTTGCGTGGCGCATGGAGCTGGACTCTGACGATACGCTCGCCGGAGTCGTGGCCACGAAGCGTGGACTCAGACTTGCGGTGGAGCGGTCGCGGGCCAAGCGACTCGTGCGCGAGGCGTTCAGGCTGCTGGCGAAAGACGGTGCGGTGCCGGCGAAGACCGCTTGGGTTTTCGTGGCGCGTTCGTGGATCAAAGGCGTGAAACTCGCCGAGGTTGTGGAAGACATGCGGAAGACATGCGCAAGGTGCTGATCATGCTGGTGCGCGGATATCAAGTGGCGCTCTCGCCCTTGATGGGCGGCGCGTGCAGGTTCGAGCCGACGTGCTCCAACTATATGATCGGCGCATTGGAGACGCATGGGGCGGCAAAAGGTCTGATGCTGGGACTGTGGCGGCTGCTGCGATGCCATCCGTTCGGTGCGCACGGCTACGACCCGGTGCCGCCGCGAGGAAAATGGAAGAATGAATAGAAACGAGAAGATAATCGCGATTCTGCTGGGAGTGATCCTCGCAGGGTATCTGTTTTGGTTCCGGGGAACCCCGAGCGGGGAAAAGCAACACAGAGGCACAGAGGCACAGAGAGTGGAGACGGGTCTCGGGTCTCGGGCCTCGGGCCTCGGGGAGGTGGAATCACTCAACCCTCAGCCCTCCATGCCCTCCGTCTCGTCCTCCGGAGACTTGGCGCAGGAGGAAGCCTTGGCGCAGGAGGAAGCCCTGATCCCCGAGCAGACGGCGGTTTTGGAGAATGACGAGCTTCGCTTGGAGGTGACGACGCGCGGCGGCGGCGTGAAGAGCGCCACGCTCAAGAAGTATGCGCAAAAGCTCGGGGAGGTCTCCGAAGACAATCCCGCGTATGGTTTCGATTTTTCGCTCTCGCCGTTGGGCGCGGGCGGCGTGGATTACGAGTCGGTCGTCGTGGACGGCGCGACGGCGAAGTTCTCCGGGGCGGCAGGCGAGCGCACCATCACTTTGCTGGATGGATATAGGGTGGAGATTGCAGGGAGAAGTCAGGGAACGGGGAGCATTTCGCTGGGCGTGGTGTCCATGGGGTCGAGCAAGAACGACATGCTTTCGGTGGATGCGTGGGACTTTGGCGGCAAGAAACCGCATGTGGTGCATTACTCGGAGACAGATCCTTTGAAGGGCTATCTCGCCGGGTCTTTGGGCGGATGCTCGGGCGGCGCGAACGCGACGGGAATGCCCAAGAATTCTCCGGCGATCGAAGTTGGCGGCAACTTTGGCTGGATTGCGCTCAAGAACAGGTTTTTCGTGGCGGCGCTGTGCGAGACGTCGGCAAAGGTGACGGGATTCGCGACGACGGTTGCGCGCGACACCGCGAGCGCGAAGTACCGGCCGGAGTCGGTCGCGGTCAAGGCAAGGCTTGCCGACGAGGGCGAAGAGACGCGGAGCGTTTTCTTCATCGGCCCCAAGAAGCAGGCGCTATTGTCTGAACTCGGCATGCGCGACGTGATGGAGTTCGGGATGTGGCGCTGGATCTGCTACCCGATCGTCTGGGCGCTCAACCTCTTCCACGGCTGTATCCCCAACTATGGCGTTGCGATCATTCTGCTCACGATTCTCGTGCGGCTGCTGTTCTGGCCTTTGACGCACAAGTCGACGGTCGGGATGAAGAAGATGCAGGAAATCCAGCCGCTCATGAAGGAAGTCCAGGCGAAGTACAAGGACAATCCGCAGCGGCTGCAACAGGAGACGATGCGCCTTTACCGCGAGCACAAGGTGAATCCGCTTTCGTCGTGCCTGCCGATGCTCGTTCAGATTCCGGTGTTCATCGCGCTGTTCAATGTCTTGCGCAGCGCCGTGGAGCTACGGTACGCCTCGTTCCTGTGGATCGCGGATCTTTCCGAGCCCGAGGGGCTTTTCGCGGACGTGTTGCCGTTCGGCGGGCTCAACATTCTGCCGATTTTGATGGCGGCGACAATGGCGCTGCAGAGTGCGCTAACGCCGCAGGCCGGCGACAAGAACCAGCAGCGGATGATGATCGTGATGATGCCGGTGATGATGCTGGTGATGTTCTACAATTTTCCGTCGGCGCTGTCGCTCTACTGGACGCTGAGCCAGGTGATGAGCATCGTGCAGATGTGGATAATAAGGCGAAACGGGGCGCGCGGCGCGGCGGCGGCAGTGCGGAGCAAGTGATGGCGACGCTCGAGAATATCCGGAATTTCTGCATTATCGCCCATGTGGACCATGGGAAGACGACGCTTTCGGACCGGATTCTCGAGCTTACCCACGCCATATCGCAGCGCGAGCTCAAGGAGCAGACGCTGGACGCGATGGATCTCGAGCGCGAGCGCGGGATAACGAACAAGTCGCATCCGGTTTCGATGGAATACGAGGCGAAAGACGGCAGGAAATATCTCTTCAATCTGCTGGATACGCCCGGACACGTGGACTTTGCCTACGAGGTGAGCCGGTCGATGGGGGCGTGCGAAGGCGCGCTTTTGGTGGTTGACGCGGCGCAAGGCGTAGAGGCGCAGACGGTCGCGAACACGTATTTCGCGCAGGACGCGAAGCTGGAGATAGTGCCGGTTCTGAACAAGGTGGATCTGCCCGGGGCGAACATTCCGGAAGTAAGCCGCGAGATCGAGGACATCCTCGCGATCCCCATGGACGATCCGCTGCTCGTTTCCGCCAAGACGGGGCAGGGCTGCGAGGAAGTCCTGGAGGCGATCGTAAAACGCATTCCGCCGCCCGA
>JBGURT010000042.1:0-10594 GCA_045132115.1 Kiritimatiellia bacterium | reverse complement strand
TCTTGCGCCGCGCCGGTGGAGTATTCCCCGGTGAGCATTTCTTCCGCGATTCTGCCGCCGCAACAAACGCAGATTTCGTCGAGGAAGTGACTCTTGGTGCGGTTGAGGACGTCCTGCTCCGGCAGCGACATCGTGGCGCCTAGCGCACGGCCGCGCGGGATGATCGTCACCTTGTGCAAAGGATCGGTGTTGGGCAGGAGGATTTGCAGCATTGCATGTCCAGATTCGTGCCACGCGGTGATTTCGCGTTCTTTCTGCGAATATCCCGCGCTCTTGCGCTCGCGCCCCCAAAGAACCTTGTCGCGCGCTTCCTCGAGCGTAACATGGTCTACGCCGTCAAGCTTCTTGCGCGTGGCGAGGAGTGCCGCCTCGTTGAGGAGATTCGCGAGATCTGCGCCGGAGAAGCCAGGCGTCCCGCGCGCGATCTTCTTGAGGTCGGCATCAGGAGCGAATTTTATTTTCTTGCCGTGCAACGCGAGGATTTCTTCGCGGCCCTTCAAAGTTGGGAGTTCCACTACCACTTGACGGTCGAAACGCCCGGGGCGCAAAAGGGCGGCGTCGAGAGTGTCGGGCCGGTTCGTCGCGGCAATCACGATTACGCCTTCGTTGGCGTCGAAGCCATCCATTTCCACGAGCATCGTGTTGAGCGTCTGCTCATACGCATGTTGCCCGCCTATCGCTCCCGCGCCGGTGCGCTTCTGTCCGATGGAGTCGATTTCGTCGATGAACACGATGCAGGGCGCGCGCTTTTTGGCCTCGGCGAAGACATCGCGCATTCGCGAGGCGCCCACGCCGACGAACATTTCCTCGAAAT
The DNA here is from genome assembly GCA_045132115.1 of Kiritimatiellia bacterium. Lineage (GTDB taxonomy): Bacteria > Verrucomicrobiota > Kiritimatiellia > RFP12 > UBA1067 > UBA1067. The sequence continues at coordinate 9,780 of JBGURT010000042.1, read as the reverse complement.
CGCTGCCGCTCATGGCGAAGAAGGGCACTTTTGCTTCGCCTGCGATGGCCTTGGCGAGAAGCGTCTTGCCGGTGCCGGGCGGCCCTACGAGCAGAACGCCCTTGGGAATCCTGCCGCCAAGTTTGCGGAAGTTCGCCGGCTCCTTGAGGAAGTCCACGATTTCTTCGACTTCCTCGCGTGCTTCGTCGATCCCCGCCACGTCCTTGAACGTCACCGGGCGTTTCATGTCTGTGCCGTCCAGGAGCTTCGCGCGCGATTTGCCGAACCCGAAAGGTCCGCCGGAGCCGCCAAGCCGCTTGCCGGTGAAGTAGTAGAAAAGCCCCAGCACCAGGAAGAAGAACACCAGTTGCACGAGCCACGGCGAAATCGCGCTCCGGCGCTCTTCGATCTTTACCTCGATCCCGCGCTTGAAGAGGTCGTTCATCAAGCTTTCGTTTTCCCTCGGCACTAAAGGGACTGTGTAGGTTAGGGATGAGGGCTGAGGGGAGGTGTCGGCTTCCGCTATTTTTCCCGTCAAAAACGTTTCGCCGGATTCGTGGTCGACTACGCGTGTGACGGGGCTGGCGATTTCGCCGGAATCGAGCATCCGGTAGAACTCCACCTGCGTGAGCACCTTCGTCTTCTCGGGTTCGGGGTTGAGCCGGTAGAGCGAGAAGAATGCCGCCGCGATGGCGAGGATTATGAGCCAGGATCTGGCGGAGGATTTGATCATGCCTTGGGCCAGAATTTGTCGGATAGCTTGGAGGGAATGCCCACCTCGCCCTTTTCGAAGTTCTCCGCGAGAATCTTCCAGCCGAGGTCGAGCGCGTCTTCAAGCGCAATGTTAACCGAAAGATCCATCATGTTTTTCTCGAACGCCGCGCCGTACTTGAGCAGTTTTTCGTCCCAGGACGACATCTTGAAGCCCATCGACTGCTTCTCGACCGTTTCCTTGTACTGCGAGTAGAGTTTGATCATGGCGTCCATGATGGTGCGATGGTCTTCGCGCGTGTTCTTGTTCACCTGCTGTTTGAGACGCGACAGGGAGCCGAACGGCTCGATGCGTCCGTTGCGCAGATAGAACTGGCCCTCGGTGATGTAGCCGGTGTTGTCGGGCACGGGGTGGGTGACGTCGTCGCCGGGCATGGTCGTCACCGCTAGAATCGTGATCGAGCCCGCGCCGTCAAAGTCTACCGCCTTTTCGTAGCGGGACGCGAGCTGCGAATAGAGGTCGCCCGGGTAGCCGCGGTTGGAAGGAATCTGTTCCATCGTGATCGCGATGTCCTTCATCGCGTCGGCGAAGCTGGTCATATCGGTGAGCAGAACGAGCACGTCCTTGCCGGTCAGGGCGAATTTTTCGGCCACGGCGAGCGCGACGTCAGGAACGAGCTTGCACTCCACCGTAGGGTCGGCCGCAGTGTGGACGAACATCACCGTCTTTGCGAGCGCGCCGGATTTGTCGAGCGTATTGCGGAGCTTGAGATACTCGTCGTATTTCATGCCCATGCCGCCGATCACGATTACGTCGGAGTCTGCCTGCAGCGCGATTCGCGCGAGGAGTTCGTTGTACGGTTCGCCGGCCTTCGCGAAAATCGGGAGCTTCTGCGATTTGACGAGCGAGTTGAAAAGGTCGATCATCGGGATGTTCGTGCGCACCATCTTGTTGGGCATGATGCGCTTGGCCGGATTCACGGAAGGCTGCCCGATCGGCGAAGGATTCTCGTCGATTTCAGGTCCGCCGTCGCGCGGCACGCCTGCGCCGGTGAACGCGCGCCCCAAAAGATTTTCCGAGAAGGGCACTTTCATCGTCTCGCCAAGGAACCTCACGCGCGCCGAAGTATCAACGCCTCTCGCGCCGGCGAAAATCTGCAACGTGACGTTGGGGCCGTCGAGTTTGATGACCTGCGCAAGCGATGTTCCGGCGCGCGATTCGACCTCTGCAATCTCGTTATACTTCACGCCTTCGGCACGCAATGTGGCGACCGAGCCAGAGAGCGCGTCGATCTTATGGTAGACCTTGTTGTTGAACATGGTTTTTATGCTCCTTCTTATATGTGTGTATTATATCATAAAACAAGCCAAAAAACAAGCCCAAAATCAATCATCCCGTACGTCGCGGCGAAAACACGGAAACCGACATTCGCAATTACCCATCTTGACTAATGCAAGTGATTTGTGATATAATTATCCCAATGCTGGACGAAAGAAGCGGGTGCTTCCGTAAGGACGGCAATGTTCAAACAAGAGTAAGGAAAGAATCAGATGGAAATCTATGTTGGTAACCTCGCTTACGCGACGACTGACGATGGACTCAAGGCGGCGTTCGCGGCATTCGGCGAAGTTACCGCCGTCCGGGTGGTGACCGATCGCATGACCGGTCGTAGCAAAGGGTTCGGCTTCGTGACTATGCCCGATGCCGCGCAGGCGCAGGCGGCGATCGACGCGCTCAATGGTCATGAGCTCGACGGCCGCACCGTTCGCGTGAACGAGTCGCAGCCCAAGCCCCGCGAAGAGCGCCGTGGCGGATTCCGCGGCGGACGTGGCGGATACGATCGCGACCGTGGCCCGCGTCGCGAAACCCGTTGGTAAAGGGAATGAGGCGCGGGGCGACCCGCGCCTTGATTGTTTTCGCTCCATGCAGCCAGACTTCGAGATGATGCCGGACTTCGAGGAGCTTGCGGCGCACGATCCGCGCTACAGCGCCAAGGCCTACCGCATCCTCATGTTGGCGATAGGCAACGCCGGCGACGGCGAGAGCGAACATGTGTCGGCCTTTGATATTATGATGGCCTTCAAGCAGCTCGTGCTGGATATGTTCGGCCCCATGGCGTTTACCGTCGTGCGACAGCTGGGCGTAAATTCGACGAGCGATCTTGGCGAGATGATGCGCAATCTGGTCGAACACAAATATGTCCGCAAGGGCAATGGCGACGATTATGACGATTTCAATGACGGATTCGACTTCGAAACAGAGTTCCTCGGCCCCTTCCTGCCCAGGGAGGATTGAAAGGTTTGGGTATAGGGGTCTCGGGTCTCGGGGAATAGCGCGTGTGGTGTCGGCGCATGGCGATTACTACCATCTCGTCTGCAACGAAGCTGAAGGCGAGGTGCTCGCGCGCAAGAAGAAGAGTGCATTTCGCGACCCCGAGGCGATACGCCCGATTACCGGTGATTTCGTCACTTTTGTGCACAACGATCGCGGCGAGAGCATGATTACGGGGGTGTTGCCGAGATTTTCGAAGTTCGAGCGCAAGGACCCTACGGCGCGCCGCAAGAGCCAGACGCTCGCGGTGAATTTCGATGTGCTTTTCATAATGATGGCGGCGAACGAGAATTTTTCGTTGCCGCGATTGAAGCGGTTTCTCGATCTCGCCGAAGACGCGGGCGAGGCGGAAGTCGTCGTGGTGCTCACGAAGGTGGACCTCGGGAATCGTGAACTCGAGACAGACAAGCGGCTTGTAAGGCTCTCCGTAGTGGACGGAACGGGAATGGACGAAATCCGCGAGATAGTTTCGCCCGGACGTACAGTGGCGTTTATCGGGAATTCGGGCGTGGGCAAGTCGTCGCTTGTCAATGCGCTCGCCGGGGAAGATTGGCAGGCGACGCAGGACATCCAGGAGTGGAGCGGAAAAGGGCGGCACACCACGACCTCGCGCGAGCTCATAATGCTGCCGAACGGCGCGATGGTGATCGATACGCCCGGCATCCGCGAGATCGGGCGTATTGGCGAGGAAGATGTCGAACTCGCGAAAGGAATGTCAACGCATAGGTATAGGGTTTCGGGTCTCGGGGTTCGGGGCTAGGGGCTCGGAGAAATGGAGTGAACAATGAAAGTATACGAAAGAGAGATTGAAGGAATCAAGGTAATCGAGCCTGATGTGTTCCGCGATGCCCGCGGCTTTTTCGTGGAAACGTGGAACGAGCGCCGCTATCGCGAGGCGGGGATTGACGCCAATTTCGTGCAGGACAACGAATCGTTTTCGATGCGCGGCGTAGTGCGCGGACTCCATTGGCAAGCGGGCAAGAGCGCGCAGGCCAAGCTCGTGAGGGTGTTGCGCGGCGCGGTGTGGGATGTCGCGGTGGATATCCGCAAGGGCTCGCCGACCTTCGGCAAGTTCGTGGCCGAATACCTGACGGGCGAAAACCATCGCCAGTTTTACATCCCGCGCGGTTTCGCGCATGGCTTCATCGTGATCGAGGACGGCACGCTCTTTTCCTACAAGTGCGACAATTTCTACGACAAGCAAAGCGAGCGCGGGCTCAGGTTCGACGATCCGGCGCTGGGCATCAAGTGGCCGGATCTGGGAATGGAACTTACTTTGAGCGGGAAGGACCAGCTTCATCCTTTCCTTGACGGCATCGAGCCTTGGGAGGACAAATGATTGCAGATTGGAATATCGGCCACGCGTTCATGCATCCGTGGTTTTGGTCGTCGTTCCTCGGCTGGACGATTGCGCAGTGCATCAAGATGACGACGAACGCGATCAAGAACAAGACGGTCGATTTCGAATATCTCGTTTCGACGGGCGGGATGCCGTCGGCGCACAGCGCGATGGCGACAGGGCTTGCGGCATCGATCGGGTTGACGGAGGGTTTCGGCACGCCGCTCGCGATGCTTGCGATGGGCTGGGCGGCGATTACGATCTTTGACGCCGCGACGGTGCGCCGCGCCGCGGGCGAGCAGGCGAAGATCATAAACCAGATAATCCGCGAGCTCAAGGAGACTCTGAGGTTCAATCCGGTGCACCTCAAGGAGCTCTTGGGCCACACCCAAAAGGAAGTGCTCGCAGGATTTCTCACGGGGTTTGCGACGGCGATCGTCGTGTGCTCGCTTTGGAAATGAGCATGGGGATATTCGAATTTCTGATGCTGGTGTGTTTCGGGGCGTCGTGGCCGTTTTCGATCGCGAAGTCCATAAAGTCGCGCAGCACGAAGGGCAAGAGCATCGTGTTTCTCTGTCTTGTGGAGACCGGATACGTTTTCGGGATCGTGCACAAGGTAATCAACAATTTCAACTGGGTGACATACGTCTACATGGTGCTGTTCTGCGTAGTGGGGATTGACATCTTGCTGTATCTGCGCAATCGCCGTTTGGACGCGAAAGGAGCGAAATGAGAGATTTGGTCATCGCTGGCCGGAAGTTCACGAACCGGTTTTTCCTGGGGACGGGGAAGTTTGCGTCCTCCGAAGTCATGAAGGCGGCGCTGGCGGCGTCGGAGACGGAGCTGGTGACGACGGCTCTCACGCGCGTCCACGAGGGCGATGCGGCGCATGACGACATTTTGAAGGTGATCGACCGCGACAAGGTGGTCGCGATGCTCAACACTTCTGGCGCGCGCAACGCCGACGAGGCGGTGAGGATCGCGAGGATCGCGCTTGCGGCGGGCTTCAAGTGGATCAAGCTCGAGATCCATCCAGATGCCCGCTATCTCTTGCCCGATCCGGTCGAGACGCTCAAGGCTGTGGAGGAGTGCGCGAAGCTGGGCATGGTCGTGCTCCCCTACATCAACGCCGATCCCGTCCTGGCGCGCAAGTGCGAGGAAGCCGGCGCGGCGGCGGTCATGCCGCTCGGCAGTCCCATCGGCTCCAACCGCGGCATCCGCACGCGCGACATGATCGAGATTATCGTCGAGCAATCGCATGTGCCGGTAGTGGTGGACGCGGGGATTGGGCTCCCCAGCCACGCGGCGGAGGCGATCGAACTGGGCGCGGACGCGGTGTTGGCGAATACCGCGGTGGCGGCGGCGGCGGATCCGGTGAAGATGGCCGAAGCCTTCAAGCTCGCGGTCAGGGCGGCGGAGCTAGGCATCAAGGCGGGCCCTGCGGCGCAACGCGCGACCGCAAGCGCCACAAGCCCAATGGATATTTTTATTTGAAAGGAAACGAAGATGGACATACCGTATAAGACATATTTGAGTGAGAACGAGGTTCCCGAGGCGTGGTACAACATGCGTGCGGACATGAAGACGAAGCCCGCGCCGCTCCTCAACCCCGCGACCGGCAAGCCCGTCACGGCCGAAGAGGCCGAGCACATCTTCTGCAAGGAGCTCGTCCGCCAGGAGCTTGACGACACTACCGCCTATTTCCCCATCCCCAAGGAAATCCGCGACTTCTACCGCATGTTCCGTCCTTCGCCGCTTATTCGCGCATACTTCCTCGAGCGCGCGCTCGGCACGCCTGCGAAGATCTACTACAAGTTCGAGGGCAACAATACGTCGGGCTCGCACAAGCTGAACTCCGCGATTGCGCAGGCCTATTACGCCAAGGAACAGGGACTCAAGGGCGTAACGACCGAAACCGGCGCGGGGCAGTGGGGCACGGCGCTTTCCATGGCGTGCGCGTTCTTCAATCTCGATTGCCGCGTGTACATGGTGAAGGGTTCCTACGAACAGAAGCCGTTCCGTCGCGAAGTGATGCGCACATACGGCGCTTCGGTGACGCCCAGCCCGAGTATGCTCACGGAAGTTGGGCGGCAAATCAATGCCGCGCACCCCGGCACCGCAGGATCGCTCGGCTGCGCCATTTCCGAGGCCGTGGAGGACGCGGTCTCCCATGAAGGCTACCGCTATGTTTTGGGGTCGGTGCTTGCGCAAGTCCTCTTGCACCAGTCGATTATCGGACTCGAAGCCAAGGCGGCGATGGACAAACTTGGCGTCAAGCCGGATGTCATTATCGGCTGCGCCGGCGGCGGATCCAACCTTGGCGGGCTTATCTCGCCTTTCATGGGCGAGATGTTGCGCGGCGAGGCGAACTACCGCTTCATCGCGATCGAGCCGGCGAGCTGCCCCTCGCTCACGCGCGGCGTCTACGCCTACGACTATTGCGACACCGGCAGGGTGTGCCCGCTCCAGAAGATGTATACCTTGGGCTACGACTTCATACCTTCGCCCAATCATGCGGGAGGTCTGCGCTACCACGGCATGAGCGCCACCTTGTCGGAGCTCAAGCATCAGGGACTCATGGAAGCGAAGAGCGTGCGGCAGACGGACGTCTTTGCCGCCGCGCAGCTTTTCGCGCGCACTGAAGGCACGCTCCCCGCGCCGGAATCTTCACACGCCATCTGGGGCGCGATCCAAGAAGCGCTCGAGTGCAAGAAAACGGGCGAGGAAAAGACGATACTCTTCGGGCTTACGGGCACGGGGTATTTCGACATGACTGCGTACCAGTCGTTCAACGACGGCACCATGGGCGACTATGTTCCGTCCGACGAAGAACTCGCAGCGTCGTTTGCGAAGCTCCCGAAGGTCTGAGATGTTTCCGCTGCTCAAATTCACCGAGGCCCAAGTCCTGGAGTATTACTCCAAGGTGACGCCGGAGATGGTCGCTGCTTCGCTCGCGAAGGCGAAGCACGATTGGTTCGATCTCCTCAATCTCACGAGCGAGGCGGCGAACGCCTTCAAGCCGCAGATGCGCGAGGCGGCGCGCAAGGCCCGCATGCGCTACTACGGCAAGACGGTGAGCGTTTATGCGCCCTTGTATATCGGCAACACGTGTATCAACTCCTGCAGATATTGCGATTTCCGCGTGCAGCACTCCGGCACGGTGCGGCGCAATCTCACGATGGACGAGATCCGCATGGAGGCGGAGGCGATAAGATCGAGCGGCATAGATTCGCTCTTGATCGTCGCCGGCGAAGACCCGAAGGTCAATACCGTGGAGCATCTCGCGGAAGTTGGGCGGATGCTCAAGAAGATGTTCTCCAACCTTTCGCTGGAAGTGGCGCCGCAGACCGAAGAAGGCTACCGCGAACTCTTCAAGGCGGGCTACGAGGCGCTCACGTGTTTCCAGGAGACTTACGATCCCGAGCGCTACAAGTATTTCCATCCGGCGGGCCCCAAGTCCAACTACGAGTTTAGGCTTTGGACGCAACTCCGCGCCGGGCGCGCGGGATTCCGTCAGTTGGGTTGCGCGTTTCTCCTTGGGCTCAATCCCTGGCGCCCGGAATGCGCGTCGCTCGCGGCGCACGCGTTCTACCTCATGAAGGAATGCTATCAGGCGAAGGTCCAGTTCGCGTTCCCGCGCTTCTGCCCCGTGGAGGGCGGCTTCCAGCCGGAACATCCCGTGAGCGAGGATGACGTAGACCTCATGATGCTCGCGTTCCGCATCGTCTTCCCCGAGTGCTGCATGACCGTTTCGACGCGCGAAGCGCCGAAGTTCCGCGACTATATCGTGCAATATGCCGCCGACAACATGTCCGCCGGGAGCAAGGTTACGCCGGGTGGTTATGCGGTCCTCGAGAGCGAACACAAGGAAGATGTCGCCCAATTTACGCTGACCGATTCGCGCAAGCCTGCGGATGTCTATGCCGCCATCAAGGCGAACGGACAGGAAGTGGTCTTCAAGAATTGGGACAACCGCATTTGACTTATGCTTGTTCTCGCCAGCGGCAGCCCGAGAAGGGCGAAGATCCTGCGCGACCATGGCGTCGCGTTCACGGTGGAGAAGACCGACGCCGAAGAAATCGGGATTGCCGCCGATCCCGTCCGGACGGTTGTCGAAAACGCGAAGCGCAAACTTGAGGCGGCGGTTGGCGAGGAGGCGCTTGCGGCCGACACGATCGTGTGGCTGGACGGCAGGATCTATGGCAAGCCGCGCGATCTCGACGAGGCCAAGCGGTTTTTGCGCGAACTTTCCGGGGCGACGCACAGCGTATGGACGGGGGTTGCGTACCGCAAGGGCGGAGAAACGCAGACGGCAGCCGCGGAATCGCGCGTCACCTTCAAGGCGCTTTCGGAGCGCGACATCGAAGAATACGTGCGCCTCGTGAATCCGGTCGACCGCGCCGGCGCTTATGACATCGACGACTTCGGTCCGCTTGTCATCGCGCGCTATGAAGGCGAGTACGAAAACATCATGGGGCTTCCGCTCGCTCCGCTGCGCGCCTTCGGGCTTTTGGCCTAGAGACTAGGGCCCGGGGAAAAGTTTTTTGCGGATGGCGGCTGCGAAGTTGGCGCCGGCGGACGAAAGCCTCTCCTTGCGGCGCAGCATCCCCACGCGGATCGTATCGTTCAAGGCCAGCGGAACTTTTGCGATTTCCGGTCCGTTCAGCTTTTTGCTCAGCCCGCTGGATGCCACGGTATAGCCGTTCAGCTCCAGAATGAGGTTGGTCATGGTGCCGCGGTCGCGCACGCGGATGTTCTTTTTGCGGTCGATGGCAGGCATGATTTCTTCGGAGAAATAGAGCGCGTTATGTTCGCCCTGCTCGTATGAGATGTACGGATATGGATCCAATTGCTGCGGGCGGATGCGCTTTTCCCGCGCAAGCGGATGGCGTTTGCCCAGAAACACGTGGGGCTTGCTGGCGAAGAGTTCTTCGAACACCAGTTCGTGGCGGCGGAAGATTTTCGCAAGCGCCTCCGAGTTGCGCTTCGAGAGATACAGGATCCCGATTTCGCTTTTGCGGCCGGCAACATCTTCGATCACTTCCGAGGTTACGGTTTCACGCAAGGTGAAGTCGTATTCGTCCGATTCGCATTCCTTGACGACTTCGGTGAACGCTTCCACCGCAAACGCGTAGTGCTGGCAGCTCACGGCGAATTGCGGCAGCCGCACGCGTTTGCCGGAATACTTTTCGCCGATGCGGTCCATGTCGTCGAGTATCTGGCGCGCGTGGGACAGGAATTCCTCGCCCTCGCGGGTTACCGTGACGCCTTTGCCGCTGCGCGAGAAGATCGCGGTGCGGATTTCTTCCTCCAGTTGCTGGATGGACGCGGTGAGCGTTGGCTGGGTCACGAAGAGCCGCCTGGCGGCTTCGTTGAACGAGCCGAAGCGGGCGATGCCGTCGGCGTAGCGCAATTGTTG
>JBGURT010000041.1:0-8113 GCA_045132115.1 Kiritimatiellia bacterium | reverse complement strand
CGCGGGAAGGGTTGCACTGTCGAGCCGCTCGGGAGCGAAATCGACATGACGCGCCCGGAGGCGGCGAAAGAAGCCGCCGACTTCGTGAAATCCGCCTACGACGGAGTTTCGGGCTTTATTCACCTCGCGGGCTTCGACTCGCCCGCGCCGCTTGGGCTCGTCGATCCCCTGGTGGCGACAGATCTTTACCGCGTCCATGCGCTTTTCCCGATGCTTTTTCTCGGCTGGATGGCGAAGAAGGCGAACCATGCGCCGGATTCGGCCGCCGTGCTGGTGTCGTCGGAGGCGGCGCATGCGTCCAGCCCCGGCCATGCCGCCTACGCGGCGGCGAAAGGCGCGCTTGAAGCCATGGCCCAGACGGCGGCGGAGGAACTGGACCAAAAGGGCATAAGGCTCTCGGTAGTGACGCTTGGGCCGGTGGATTCCAAGATGACGCGCACGTGGTTCGATAAAACGCCGCCGGAAAAGCGCCCGGCGCTCGCAAGCCCGCAGAGCGCCGCCGCAAAAATCGTCGAAGCTTTCGAAAATGGAGGTATGGTATGGAAAATCGGGTAATTGTCGCCGGAGCCGGCATTTGGGGTTGCACCCTCGCGAGAACGCTGGCCGAAGCCGGCTGTCGCGTGGAGGTTCTCGAAAAGCGGCCGGTGGTTGGCGGCAATGTGCGCTGCGAGACCGACCCCGAAACCGGGATCGAGGTCCATGTCTACGGTTCTCACATTTTCCATACCCATATACCGGAAGTCTGGGAATTCGTCAACCGGTTTGTGCGCTTCAACGGCTACCAGCACAAGGTGCTTGCCCGCCACGGCGGCAAAACGTATTTCCTGCCGTTGGGCCTCGCGCTCGTCAACCAATTCTTCGGCGTGGAACTGAAGCCGGGCGAAGTCGCCGCCTTTATGGCCGAAGAATCGCACCGCCAGGCGATTTTCGACGCGTTTTTCCGCAACTATACCTCTAAACAGTGGGGAAAGCCGCCGGAAGAAATAGACCCCGCGATCATCAAGCGCGTGCCGGTTCGCGCCACTTACGACGTAAACTACTTCAACGATTACCGTCAGGGCATCCCGGAATCCGGCTACAATTCGCTTTTCGAGCGCCTTTTGGACCACGAAAATATAGAGGTAAAGACCAATTGCGCCTTTGAATTGCCCGCCGACGGCAAGCTCGATTGCCCGGTATTCTATTCCGGCCCCGTAGATGCGCTTTTCGGCTTCAGGTTCGGACCGTTGCCGTGGCGCACCTTGCGTTTCGAGACCGAAAAGCTCGATATGGCCGATGCTCAAGGCACGAGCGTCGTCAATTATGTCGATGCCGACGTCCCTTACACGCGCCAGCACGAATACAAGCACTACCACCCCGAGCTCAAAGCGGTGATGGACTGCCCCAAGACGATAGTCTGCCGCGAATATTCCGCCGCCTGGAAACCCGGCGACGAGCCCTATTATCCCGTGAACAACGAAGAATCCGCCGCGCTTTTGGCGAAATACGAATCGCTGGCCAAAGCGATACCCGGACTTGTCGTGGGCGGGAGACTGGGGCAATACCGCTATTTCGATATGGACAAATCGATCGAAGCCGCGCTTGCCGCCGCCAGGAAATTTTTGGAGAAGACGATATGAATCTCAAGGATTATGTGAAGGAAATCCCCGATTATCCCAAGAAAGGGATTTTGTTCCGCGATGTGACCGGCATTCTTGAAGACGCCCAGGGGTTCAAGTTCGCGCTCGACATGATGGAAGAGGCGCTCAAAGGCGAGGAGATCGATCTTGTGGCCGCGCCGGAAGCGCGCGGATTCATCTTCGGGGCGGCGCTGGCGGACCGTCTGCGCACCGCGTTCGTGCCGGTGCGCAAGCCCGGCAAGCTCCCCCGCGCGACCGTGAGCGAAACCTACAACCTCGAATACGGCACCGCTACGCTGCATATTCATGCCGACGCCATCAAGCCGGGGCAGAAAGTGGTTCTTCTCGACGATCTGCTCGCAACCGGCGGCACGGCGCTTGCCGCCGCGCATCTTATCGAAAAACTTGGCGGCAAAGTCGTGCGCATGATTTTTCCTATTGAGCTTAAGGGCTTCAATGCCCGCAATACCACGCTCGCCGGGTACAAAATCACCGCCCTTGTGCAGTATGAAGGCAAGTAGGCAAGGCACCATTCACTACGTAGTCGAGCGCGATTTACTACGTAGTGAAGCGTCATTCACTACGTAGTCGAGCGTCATTTGCTACGTAGTCAAGCGGCATTTACTTCTTGACGGAGAGGGCGGGGATTTGGTATAATATTATAAAAAGAGTTGGGTGAATGATATTTAATCCGGGACAAAGGATAGGCGCACATAAAATAATCCGTCTTCTTGGAGAGGGCGGTATGGGTGCCGTCTATGAAGTCGAGCACGAGCGACTTGGCGTGCGCTATGCGCTCAAGGCGTTTACCGCGCAGTGCGGACACGCAGAGATCCTCAAGAATAAATTTCTGACCGAAGGCAAGGTGTTGGCGCGGTTGCGAAACCCTCAACTTGTCCGGGTCTTCGACTTGGACTATGATGAACCTACCGGGACGTTATACTTCGTAATGGACCTTGTCCTTGCCCAAGACGGCAAGCCGCGCACGCTTTCGGATGTCAAGACGGCGGAGTTGGACGAAGATTGCATTTTCAGTTGGTTTTCGGAACTCGCTTCCGCCGTCGACTACATCCATGCCGAGGGCATCGTCCACCGTGATATCAAGCTTGGAAACGTACTCCTTGCCTCGGACGGGCATGTAGTGCTGTCGGACTTTGGGGTCTCGCGCCTTTTTTCGGAGCGCTTGCGCAATGATGTAAAAGCAGTCAATACGATGGTGTCGGAGGCTGCAACTGCCGCCCGTCTCGTTATGGGCACGCAGGGCTACATGGCGCCCGAGGTCGCCCGTGGCGAGGCGGCGACTCCTGCGGCAGACTCGTATTCGCTGGGCGTCATGTTTGTCTATCTTTTGACCGGAATCTGGTACGAGCCCGGGTCCAAGGTGTTCAAACTCCTTGAGACGCTTGACTATCGTTGGATCGATGTCCTGCCGCAGCTGTTGGCGGAAAACCCGGCGGAACGGCCGACCAGACTCTCGGAGCTCGTCGCAGTGTTGCGGAATGCCCATGCCGCCGAGGGGAACTCGCTTCAGCCGGCAAAAGCGCCGCCACGCAAAAAACGTCGGGTTTTGTTTGCACTTGCAGGGGTTGCGATTCTTGTTGCGATTGTCGCCGGCTGTTTCGCATTTCTTCGCGCTCGACCCGCTGTGCCCGATACAACCGACGATCTTGACGAAATATTCAGCGCTCGCGGCATTTACGGAGAGGTGCGGCAATGAGCATGTTCCCCGAGACGTCTTTTACCTTGCTGCAAAAGCTGGCTGTCGAAGTGACAGGCGGCAACGAAGCATCGTGGGTGCGCTTCTTCAATCTCTATACTCCGGCCATCCGCCGCTTTGCGGAGATGAACGACCGTATGCACGACCCGGACGACGTCGTCCAAGAGGTTTATCTGAAACTCGTCGATATCATCCGTTCCGGAAAGTACGACTCGGATAAGGCGCGGTTCAGGACGTTCCTTGCGCTCCTTATTCGCCGCGAGCTTGTTACTCTTTACAGGCAGGACAAGGCGCGCCACGTCGCAGACTGCTGCCCTATCGACGATTTGGCGGAAGAACTCGCCGTTCCGGCCGATCAACAGGAGAAACTCGACCTCGATTGGGCAAAGGCCAAGCACGATGCGGCGATTGAGCATGTCCTCACAAAAGTGGCCATGAAGCAGCAATCCAGAGGCATTTATCGCGCTTATGTGCTCGAAAACCGCCCGATAGACGAGGTTTCAGCGCTTTTCGGCGTTTCGGCGGATATCATCTACAAGGTCAAGAACCGGGTGAACAAGATGATAGAGGCGGTGGAGATGGAATACGTCGAAGAAAAAATTTGATTTTTCCGCGGGAGATTTGCCTGCGCCGTGCGTATATGTCAGTGAACGGAGCAACCGTCCATCAAGGAAACAAACAATGAAAACACTGATATCTATCACGAGTTCCTGGCTTTGCGCGACAGGTGTGACCATAATGGCGACTTTTTTGATCGCCACCAATCACCAAGGCACCGTAAGCGACCAGGCCAAGGCCAAGCAGACCGCCGCAAGCATATCCAAGCGTGGCACGATCAAAGAATTCAAGCCGGCGACAAGACATTCGTCCGCCACCAAGAAGACGACAGCGGCAAAGGTAGAGTGCGTAGTCAAGAAACCTGTATATGTAGACAACCCGATCTATACGCCATTTACGAACGCATTGGCCGGGCTGACGGCGGAACTGGCGGAGATGGCGGAAGAGGATGATGTCAAGTTCGACAATGGTTTCATCCTGACGAACACCAACGGAATGCCGCTCATCAAGTTCCCTGAAGAATATGCAAAGGTCGAAATCGGCGGCGTTGCAATGGGCGATGTATTGGACTGCGGCGAATTTTCCGCGCAAAGGACGAAGGTGGAGAATGCGAATGCGGCGAAAATCTGCGGAGTGACCCTTGGCAAGTATAGACGCCTTGACGAACCTGATTTCTATTGCACGGAAGTGACGTATTCGATGCTTCCCTCGACTAAGCAGGTGGATTCAATCAAAATGCACGGAGATTTGTGCGTCAAAACCGAATCGAAAGCCAACAGGATGATCAAGGAGATCGCCGGCTGGATGAAGGAGGATTTTGGCGCTAAAGACTTGCGGGCCGACGTGCCGGAAGGAATGCTCGCATACAAGAAGTTCGAAATCGGCGAGGGCATGGATGTCGAGGTCAAAGTGAACTGGAAGAAGCAGAGAGCGGCTGATGGTAGCGACGCATACATAGACATCGCCTTTACGGCAAGCGAACTCGCCGACGACAACCAATATGAGCATCTGGAACTTGGCGCGGCGGCAGACGAGGCGCGCGTTGACGAATACTGCAACTCCGGCGTCAATTACTTTACCGTCCGTCCCAGAGTGAACCAGAATGATGTCAACCGCAAAATAGTGTACTGAGCGAACGAAGAAGAAGCAATATGAAAACGAAAATGACTGTGATTTGCGCGATGATTGCCGCTTGTGCGGCTTTTCGGCTGACGGCGATGCCGACAGAGGAAGAAGCGAAGCGGGCGGAGCCGGTTGTCCAAAAGCTGATGGCGGGTGAGAAGGCGGCGCTAAAGTCCGGCAGGAAGACGCGCTCGGAAGTCGCCCAAGCGGCGCTGAAGCTTGCAGACGAAGCCGACACTGACGCCGCGAAACTGCTCTTGATGAAAGGCGCATTCGTCCTCTATGTGCATGACGGCAATCTCGAGAAAGCCGTCGAGACGATGAAAGCGCTAGAGACGGCGATTTTCGACATGCCGCCCGCGAGCGTCACCAACATGGTCGAAATGGCTCTCTTCGGCGCCCCCGGCAATGTGGACGGCACACGGCTTTACAAGATGCGTGGCGAATCTTCAACCACAGAGACGGGACGGCAGGCATTCGAAAGGTTGTTTCCGGGATGGCAAACCAGTGTTGGACCGTCTCGAGAATCCAGCCATCGCGGAGAGAATGACGTTGTTTATGTGCATCCGCCAAGTCAAGAGACGCCGGCTGTCGTGAGTCGCACAATGATGCTTTCCAACGGCAATCCGTGCCTGTTTCTCAAGATGGCGTCGTTTGATAAAGGCTCGGACTTCCTTTTGTCCGTCCTTGTCAACGGCAAGGAAATCGTACCCAAGCGTCTCATCTGCACCCCCGATAATGAGCCTTGGCGAGATATTACAATCCCGCTTTTCGCATGGCGCGGAGAGGAGGTAAGGATCGAGATCGTCCTTACGGCCAACAATTGGTGGTGCGAGTTTCCATTCTTCAAGCGTCTGGAGGTGGCCGAGGGCACCGGTCAAGAGAAGCTTGACATCGACGCAATCGGTTCAGAGACGGGAATTCAGAAATTCGCCAGGGGGTTCCCAGGCTGGGAAGCGCGAGGGCAGGTCGACATCTCATTATCGTGGCGTGGCGAGGACAATGTCGCGCTTGTGCATCCGGTGGACCCGGGAACGCCGTCTGTGGTGAGCCGCACGGTGAAACTTTCCGGGAAGAATCCCCGTCTGCGCCTCACGGTGTCATCGTTCGACAAGGACCATGACTTCCTACTGTCCGTTCTTGTCGATGGCAAGGAAGTGCAGCCAAAGCGTCTCGTCCGCACACCGGATACCGCGCCGTGGGAAGATATAATCGTGCCGTTGTCTGATTGGAAAGGACGCAAGGTCAAGATCGAAGTTGTTGTATCGGCAAACGATTGGTATTGCGAACACGCCTTCTTCAAGCGCCTTGAAGTCGCCGAGGGTAGCGGTAAAGAGACTGTTGCCGGGGGATCGAATGCAAAGGCTGGCGAATGGACGGTCGCGCAGTATAACGGCTCGTCGGAAATAACGAATCTTGTCGAAGCGCAAAAAATTGTCGATGAGACTCCCAAAGTGGCGGAAAAGACATATCGGGCGCTTTCCCTCGCCAACAACGACAACAAATGGGGCGACTTCCCGCATGAGGAGTTTCCCGGTACGACTGCCGAAGAAAACGCAGACTATTTCGCGATCACGGCTACCGGCAGCGTATGCATTCCTGACGAGGGCGATTGGACATTCGCTTGCCGCAGCGACGACGGCTTCCGCTTTGTAATATCCGGCAACGGGCTGAACGACATTTTCGAGGATGGCGGGATCAGAGGGTTATGGGAAGATCCTTTGACGCACACGGTGCATTTCCCGGCCGCGGGAATATACTCGGTAACTTGCCTTTATTTCGAGAATGAAGACAATGCCGGGCTCGAGTTTTCCGTCGCGCGCGGAAGCCATGACAAGTTCGACCCATCATTGTTCAAGCTCATCGGCAACCCCGAAAGAGGCGAAGATCATTTTAAACCTATTGCCAAAAGGGGCGATTTATGATATAATACACGCATGTTCCCTAAAAGGGGAGGAAAGAAGCAAAATGAAGATCAAATTCGGCAGTGTTGCAGAAGATATCACGACCCGCAAGGAGTTTCCGCTCAAGAAGGCGCAGAAGGTCCTCAAGGGCAAGACGGTGGCGGTGCTGGGCTATGGCATCCAGGGTCCCGGCCAGGCGCTCAACATGCGCGACAACGGCATCAACGTGATCGTCGGCCAGCGCAAGTCGACGAAGGCGAATTCCAGCTGGAAGCGCGCGATCAAGGATGGATGGGTCGAAGGCAAGACGCTTTTCCCGCTCGAAGAGGCGGCGGAGAAGGGCGACATCATCATGATGCTCGTGTCCGACGGCAGCGTCGGCCAGGTCTGGAAGCAGATCGAGAAGTTCGTGACGCCCGGCAAGTATCTCTATTTCTCGCATGGCTTCGGCTATGTGTACAACAAACTCACGGGCATCAAGCCGCAGAAGGGCGTTGGCCTCGTGATGGTGGCGCCCAAGGGTTCGGGCACGAGCGTAAGGCGCAACTTCCTCTCCGGCGCGGGCATCAACAGCTCGTTCGCGTTCGAGCCCAACGGCATGGACGCGAAGACCGTCGAAGACGTGACGAAGGCGATCGGCATCGCGGTCGGCTCCGGGTATCTGTTCCCCACCACGTTCCAGAACGAAGTGACGAGCGACCTCGTCGGCGAGCGCGGCATTCTCATGGGC
Organism: Kiritimatiellia bacterium; assembly: GCA_045132115.1. Classification (GTDB taxonomy): domain Bacteria; phylum Verrucomicrobiota; class Kiritimatiellia; order RFP12; family UBA1067; genus UBA1067. Next base: position 463 of record JBGURT010000041.1, on the reverse strand, counting down.
GCTCTCGCGGGCGTGATGGAAGCGCAGTTCGAGACGCTCCGCGCCAACGGCCACAGCCCGTCGGAAGCGTTCAACGAAACCTGCGAAGAGCTCACCCAGTCGCTCATCCGTCTCGTTGACGAGAACGGCATGGACTGGATGTACGGCAACTGCTCGCAGACCGCGCAGCACGGCGCGCTCAAGTGGCGCCCGGTCTTCAAGAAGGCCACGCTCCCGGTGTTCGCGCGTCTCTACAAGAGCGTGAAGACGATGCAGGAGGCGAAGGAGGTCATCAAGGACACCGGATGCGCCGACTACAAGGAGAAGATGCTCAAGAAGCTCGAAGATCTCCACAACCACGAAATGTGGCTTGCCGGGGCGGCGGTTCGCAGCCTCAGACCGCACGAGAAGGCCAAGGGCGACGCGGCGAGCGCCGGTTGGGGTGGCCGCAAGGTCGTAAAGTAGGCGAAAGGCAGAAGGATCA
>JBGURT010000040.1:0-4596 GCA_045132115.1 Kiritimatiellia bacterium | reverse complement strand
ACCGTTCCGTCCGCCAGCGCAAGAAACGCATTCCTCTCGCGTTCCGCCTTCCACTTTTCCTGCCAGTCAGTAAGGCCGCTCATTGCGTTTCTCCTGATAGTTCCGTATTGCCCGCGCCAAGACCTTTTCGCCGCCTTCTGTGGGATATTCGCCGGTGAAATACCAGTCGCCTCGCGTTGAGGGACAGGCGGCGCGCAATCCTTCAAGCGACTGGAATATTACCTGCACCTCCGCATGCATCCCTTCTGGAGTCAGCAGCTTGGCGATTTCCGCCGCCAACACCTTGTCCGGTACCTCGCCATACGCCCGACGCAAAGCCTCTGGACTGTCCGGCGCTTGCCCGCCGCGCAGGTTGACGAGCGCCCTGAACGCCACCAGTTCACCAAGGCTCGACATGTCGATTCCGTAGCAGTCCGGGTAGCATATCGGCGGCGCGGACGACGCGACCACGATCTTCCTCGGACGCAACCGATCGAGCATCGGCAGAATCGCGTTCTTCATGGTGTTGCCGCGCACGATGGAATCGTCCAACACCACCAGCGTATCTTCCCCCGGCCGCACCAGTCCGTAGGTCACATCGTAGACGTGTTTGTAGAACTCCTTACGTGCCTGGGCGTCGGCTATGAATGTGCGGAACTTTGCGTCCTTCACCGCGATCTGTCCGAACCGCACGGGTCGCCCTTCCGCCAGTCCCTCGTTCCACAGCGCCTCCAGGAGTCCGTGGAACGCCACCTGCGCCGAATTGGGGATGAAGCTGAAGAAGGTCCGTTCCAGATCGTAGCCTGTGGCTTCAAGGATCGGTCGCGCCAACTCCGCACCGAGCGCCTTGCGTTCACGGTGGATTTCCGCGTCGTTCGCCCGCGAGAAGTAGATCCGCTCGAACACGCAGGACGTCTTGCATCCCGCCGGCAGCACCTGGCACAAGGTGGACTTTCCGTCCGGCGCGATCAGCAGCGCCTCGCCGCATCCAAGCTCCTTAACCTCGTCGATGCCGCAGTCGAACGCCGCCTGCACGGCCGGGCGCTCGCTGGCCACCGCCACAAAATCGCCGCTCTCGTACCAGTAGCCGGGACGTATCCCGTGCGGATCGCGCACGGCGAAACTCCACCCGTCGCCCGTCATGCCGCAAAAGGTGTACGCGCCGTCCAAGCGGCTCAATACGGAAGAAAGCGCGGCGATTATCATTTCGCCGCGCTCCTTCACGCCAGCTTTCGCCTCCTCCGCAAGCGCCGAGGCCACGCTCTCAGTGATGATATAGCCGTCGGCTGTCGATTCCGGGTGCTTGCCCGACGCCACATAGCGGTCGAACAGTTCGCCTGTGTTGGTGAGATTGAAATTGCCCGCCATGAACAGCGTGCGCTCCAGCCGCTCCGACGCATGCACGAACGGGTGGCAATAGCTCTCGTCGCCCTTGCCGAACGTGGCGTAGCGGAGATGGCCCAGAAAGCTCCGGGCGTCGAAGTTGTCGGTCAGCCTAGCCGTCCGCCCCAAGAGATCTGCCAGCGGATTCTGCGCCGCCGACTTCACCACGCGGTACGCGGGGCTTCCCGGCTGCGGCGCGGACGCAAGCGCACACATCCCTGCCCCGTCCTGACCGCGATTGTGCTGCTTCTCCAAGAGGAGCGCCAGCTTGGCCAATCCGGCCGAAGGCGCCGGCGAGGAACTTTTGATCCTCACCAGCGCCACGGCGCATTCGTGCTTTATCGCATCGGACATGACTCAATACAGGAACAGCATGTCGCGATATTTCGGGAGCGGCCAGCGCGAGTCGGTGACCTTGCGCTCCAGCGAATCGACCGTCGTGCGCAGGCCCTGCATCGCGGCAAGCGTCGCGGCTTCGTCGCTCGCGTCGATGGCTTCGTCGAGCTTTTTGAGTCCGCCCTTGAGGGCGTCGAGTCCGCTGCCGAGCTCGACGAGGCTTTCCTTGAGCGCGGCAGTGCCGGACGAGACTCCAACCTTCTCGGCGGTCGCGAACGCCTGGGCGGTTTCGAGGTATTCGGCCTTGACGGCGGGCAGCACCATTTCGCTTGCGATGTCGCGGGCGCATGCGCCTTCGATGCGCACCTTCTTCGCGTATTCCTCAAGGAAGATCTCGTGGCGGCTTTCGAGTTCGCGGCGCGTCATGACGCCGTACTTCTCAAAGAGCGCGACGTTCTCGGGCTTGGCGAGCGCGGCGAGTGCGCTGGGCGTATCGGGCGCGTTGGGGAGTCCGCGGCGCGCGGCCTCCTTCGGCCAGTCGGCCTCGTAGCCGTTGCCGTTGAAGACGACGCGCTTGTGGGCTTTGAGCGTCGCCTGCAATATCGACTGCAGCGCATTGTGGAACGCGGCGGTATGCTCGCCGGGCTTGGCCTTGCCGGTCGTGCCGCTCGCCTCCAGTTCGTCCGCGATGCGCTCGACGGCCTCTGCGACGATGGTGTTCAGGACGGTCATCGGACCCGAACAGCAGACGCTCGACCCCGGCGCGCGGAACTCGAACTTGTTGCCGGTGAAGGCGAACGGCGAGGTGCGGTTGCGGTCCGTCGCATCCTTAGGAATCGCGGGCAGCGTATCGACGCCGACCTTCAGCATGCCCTTCGCCTCATGCATCTCGCTGTTCGGATTCTCAATGCGCTCCAGGACCTCCGCGAGCTGGTCGCCCACGTAGATGGAGATGACGGCGGGCGGCGCTTCGTTCGCGCCGAGACGGTGGTCGTTGCCCGCGCCCGCGACCGAGGCGCGCAAGAGGTCGGCATGGCGGTCCACTGCCTCGATGACGGCGCAAAGCATCGTAAGGAATACGGCGTTCTCATGCGGATCGCTTCCGGGGTCCAGCAGGTTCTTGCCGCCGTAGTTGACGGCCCAGTTGTTGTGCTTGCCCGAGCCGTTCACGCCGGCATAGGGCTTCTCGTGCAGGAGGCACTTCAGGCCATGCTTCTCAGCGACGTTGCGCAAGGTGTCCATCACAAGCATGTTGTGGTCGCTCGCGAGGTTAAGCTCCTCGAACTGCGGGGCAAGCTCGAACTGCGCGGGCGCGACCTCGTTGTGGCGCGTCTTCGCGGGGATGCCGAGCTTCCAGAGTTCGCGCTCGACCTCGTTCATGAAGGAGAGGACGCGGTCGGGGATCGCGCCGAAGTAGTGGTCTTCGAGCTGCTGGCCCTTCGCGGACGGCGCGCCGAAGAGCGTGCGGCCAGTGAGCACCAGGTCGGGACGCTTCTTCCAGTATTCCTTATCTATAAGGAAGTATTCCTGCTCCGCGCCGAGCGTGCAGCCGACGTGGGCCGGCGGGCGGGCGAAGAGCTTCATGAGGCGCTTCACGGACTTGTCGAGCGCCTGCATTGAGCGGAGGAGCGGCGTCTTCTTATCCAGCGCCTCGCCCGTGTAGGCGCAGAACGCGGTCGGGATGCACAAGGTGGCGCCGTTCGAGTGACGCTTGATGAACGCGGGGCTGGTCGGGTCCCACGCCGTGTAGCCGCGCGCCTCGAAGGTGGAGCGGATGCCGCCGGAGGGGAAGCTGGAGGCGTCCGGCTCGCCGACGATGAGGTTTTTGCCGCTGAACTGCATGATCGGCTCGCCGTCCTTCAGCTCAAGGAAGGAGTCGTGCTTCTCGGCGGTCGAGCCGGTCATCGGCAGGAACCAGTGGGTGTAGTGCGTGGCACCGCGGTCCATCGCCCAGTGGCGGATGCCGTGGGCGACTTCGCCCGCGATCGAGGGGTCGAGGGGCTTCCCTTCCTGTATCGTCGCCTGAAGCTTCTTCGCCGTATCCTTGCTGAGATAAGTCTTTATCGCCTCTTCACCAAACACATCCTCACCAAAGTGGGTTGCAACCTTCGTTTCTTCCGTCATCTTTCTCCTTTTTTGTCGTTTTGGGGTAGTAGCCATCACTATGATGCGCTGTCCACGCAAGTTGTTAGCATCTGAGATGCCAACTAAAAACTGTCAAATCTTTACATTTAATGAAAAATAACTCACCTTCATATTACACAAATAGTAACATTTTTCCTTAAAATGAGCCTTATTACCATTGGCACGGGGTGTGCTTTATGTATTGCGTTGCCGCGGTGGGCGCGGCGCAAGAAAGGAAAGATGAAACTGATTATCGCATACATTCAGCCAGAGAGGTTGAATGCAGTAAAGCAGGCGTTGTACGAGCGCGAAATATACAAGATATCCGTGACGAATGCGCTCGGTTGCGGACGGCAGGGCGGCTACGTCCACATGTACCGCGGCGCGGTGGAGGAAGTGACGCTACTTAAGAAGATGCGCCTTGCGATCGCCGTCAACGACGACTATGTCGAAAAGACAATCGAGGGCATAATCGAGGGCGCGCGTACCGGCGACATCGGCGACGGCAAGATATTCGTCCTTCCGATGGATGAGTGCGTGAGGATCAGAACTGGCGAACGCGGCCCGGAAGCGATAGGATAAAGGAATCTACAAATGGAACCGATAACAGCACCTGAAGTGCAAACCAACCTGAACGTCGTCTGGACGCTCATCGCCGCCATTCTCGTATTCTTGATGCAGGCCGGATTCGCGCTCGTCGAGACCGGCTTCACGCGCGCCAAGAACGCGGCGAACATAATGATGAAGAATCTCATGGACTTCGCGGCGGGCTCG
>JBGURT010000039.1:0-8880 GCA_045132115.1 Kiritimatiellia bacterium | reverse complement strand
GATTGAGGATGCGATGCAGATTGCGAATGCTGCGGCGGGAGTCGTCGTGTCCAAGGTCGGCACGGCAACCGTTTCGTCCGCTGAGCTCAAGGCGACTTTGGCCGATACCGGCAACGATCCTTTGCGCAAGCTGGTTCCGGTCGATTCGCTCAAGAGAGAATTGGCCAGACTCAAGAGGCTCGGCAAGAAAATAGGCTTCACGAACGGTTGTTTCGATTGTTGCCATCTGGGGCATTTGACTTCTCTCAAGGAGGCGAAGCGTCTTTGCGATATTCTTGTCGTTGGCGTCAATACCGACGAGTGGATCCGGAAACACAAGGGCGAAGGGCGTCCGCTTCAGGATGAGGCGACGCGGCTCACCCTCTTGGCTTCGCTGGAATACGTTGATTATGTCGTGCCGTTTGGCGACGAAACGGCGCTTCCTCTCGTGAAGAAGATTCGCCCTCATATTATCGCCAAGGAGGGCTATGCGCTCAAGGATTGGCCTGAAGGGCGGTTTGTGGAGTCTATCGGCGGCACTGCGGTTGTCCTTGAGCGTGTCGAGGGCTATTCCACCACGGCGATAGCCGAAAGGGCGGCCAAGTGAGACGGGCTTTGTTCCTCGATCGCGACGGCACGATAAACGTCGATTACGGCTATGTTTTCGAGCCGGGAAAATTTGTGTTTGTGGATGGCGTGTTCGCATTTTGCCGGGAAGCCCAAAAGAAGGGGTATCTAATCATTGTCGTCACAAATCAAAGCGGAATCGTACGCGGTTATTTCACCGAATCGGATTTTGACGCTATAACCAAATATATGGTGGAAAAGTTTGCCGATAATGGTGTGACGATTGCCGACGTCTTCCATTGCCCGGATATTTCCGGTGAAGACCGCAAGCCGAATCCGGGAATGTTCCTGAAGGCTAAGGCAAAGTGGGATATCGATATGGAAAACTCGATAAATGTCGGCGACAAAGAGCGTGATCTTGAAGCAGGGAGAGCTGCTGGCGTTGGCATGAATGTTTTGTTCGATGGCGATTACGGTGCGCTATTGTCATGTCTTCGCGAAGCAGAGTGAAAGGATGGGAAAATGAAAGCAACCACTGAAGAAATATTCGAGTCTCTTTTCTCGCGCTATCCTGTTTTGTCGCCATGCCGGGATTCGGTAATGGCGGCATTCGAAACCATGCTTGCATCTTATGCCGGTGGCGGCAAGGTGCTGGTATGCGGCAATGGCGGAAGCGCTGCGGATTGCGAGCATATCGTTGGAGAGTTGCTCAAGACTTTCAAAAAACATCGTCCGTTGCCAAAGGAGATCGCCGTGAAGCTTCCGGCGGAACTGGCCGCGAATCTGGAAGCGGCTTTGCCTGCGATATCTCTCGTTTCGATGACTGGAATAATGTCGGCCGCGGCGAACGACGTCTCGTGGGAGATGTCCTTTGCCCAACAGACAATAGGTCTCGCAAAAAAAGAAGATGTGATTGTCGCCATATCGACCAGCGGAAACAGCGCGAATTGCGTAGCGGCCGTGGAAGTGATGAAGGCGATAGGCGGGAAATCGATTGCGCTCACAGGCGAAAAATCCTCAAAACTGTCTGAGCTTTGCGATGTAACGATAAAGGTGCCTGCAAGCGAGACTTACAGGATACAGGAGTTGCATCTTCCGGTTTACCACGCAATTTGCGCCATGCTGGAGGAAGAGCTTTTCTGAAATACGCAATTTGGCGCAAAAACCAAGATTGACAAAGGTGGCCAATTTTCTTGCCTTTTGGCGTGATTTTTGGTATAATACTAGTGAAATAAAGCTTTGTCAGGAATGAAATCAGGCTGTCAAGCGAATGAAAAGAAAATTTGTTGCGTATGAAAGCTCGAGAAGTGCGCCCACTTCAGTGGTGAAGTGCGCACACTTCAAGGGTGAAGAGCGCACACTTCAGTAGTGAAGTGCGCACACTTCAAAACGTTTCACAGGAAAGGGGCAAAATGAACATAGAATTGAGCGTGGAAACGCGTGCGAAACCGATCAACGGCAAGTTCCAGGCCGACGTTATTCCCAATCGGGTTTTGGACAAAAAGGATGTTGTCGATGCATTGGCGAAAGACCTGGGGCTCGCGCCTGCGGCGATCGAGGTTGTGATTTCGGGTCTTGATGATTTGGTTGTCCGTGAGCTTGGACGCGGCAATCGCGTGGATTTGGGACTTGTGTCGTTCTTGCCGAAGCTTTCCGGTGCATTGTCGGCGCGCGATGCCGATCCATCCTTTGACGGACTTCGTCTGTGCGGCTCGGCAAGGGCGCGCCACAAGCTCGTAAATGCGATCGACGAAAATCTCGTGCCGGTCAACAAGGTGACAGGCAACAAGGTCGTGCTTTCTTCCGTTGCGACGAAGGGCGACGAAATCGGCGGCAGGATCAAGGCCGGAACTGCAGCGATCGCAACCGGCATCGGGCTTGTTGTGGTCGAGGGTCGTGCCGACGAAGGGATTTGGCTTCAGAGCCGTCAGGCTTACGGCTATAAAGATACAGGCTTCAAGGCGCGGATTTTATTCCAGGATGCGGATCATGTGGAGTTCGTGTTCGACGCATTGCCGCCGCCCGGTAAATACTCGCTTGTCCTTGCCGGCCGTGGCGGCAATACTACCGCCTATCGCGCGGCACGCCGCCGCTTGAATGTAGAAGTCGTGGAGTCTTGATTTTACGCATGCTCTTCGAGATGAATTGACATTGCTCTTGTTATTTGATATAATACAAGTATGAAAAAGAAAATATTTGTTGCTATTGCCCTCGCTGGGGGCTTGATGGGATCGTTTACGCAGTCTCTCGACGCGGCACCGGCGAAAGACAAAGCCAAAACCGCTTGCTCCAAACCGGTCGTGTTGTGGAAGAACGGCGAGGCGGGAGTGAACACATACCGCATCCCGGCGCTGTGCACCGCGCCCGACGGCAAGACGCTCGTGGCGGCGATCGATGCGCGTCACGACCACTTCCAAGACCTCAACCGCGAGCCGTGGCAGAAGATCAATATCATGATCCGCACGAGCAAGGATGGCGGCAAAACGTGGACGCCGCAGGTCGCGTCGCATGTATGGAAGTGGGAGCCCGGCGAAGAAACTTGGGCCGGCAGCGATCCGAGCTTCATCGTGGACAATGCTGCGAAAAAAATCTTCCTTTTCTACAACGTGGCCGAATACGTGAAGGAACCCAAGGTCTACAAGCAGTTCGTGCAATGCTCGGAGGACAACGGCAAGACTTGGAGCGAGCCCAAGGAAATCACGAAGGATATTCTTCCCAAAGGCTGGGGCTTGAAGGGCTTCACCTTCATCACGTCGGGCTCGGGCGTGCAGCTCAAGGACGGCACGCTACTGCACACGATCGTGTGGGTTGGCAAGTGCGTCGCGCTGTTTGGGTCGGAAGATCATGGCGAGACATGGAAGGCGATCGGCAACCCTACGGCACAGCCTGGCGACGAGTGCAAGGTCGTGGAACTCTCGAACGGGAATTGGATGATAAATTCGCGCAAGAGCGCCGGCGGCCGCGAGATTTTCGTCTCGTCCGACCGTGGCGAAAACTGGGATTGGCACACGGACACGAATCTGCTCGATCCCGCGTGCAACGCGCAGATCATGTCCTACCCGATGGGCAAGATGGCGGGTAAGAAACTCGGCAAGGACAAGTGCCCGGAATCTCTTCTTCTCTTCTCCAACTGCAAGTCTCGCGGCCGCAACAATCTTACGCTGCGCACGAGCTGGGACGACGGCGAGACGTGGAACGACGGAATTTCCATCGAGCCCGGCGCCACGCAATACAGCGATTTGTGCCTCATCAAAGGCGCCGGCAAGACGCCGGACGTGGGTGTGATTTTCGAAGGGCCTAACGGCGAAATCCGTTTCTGCACAATCAAATCCCAGGAGATACTAAAGAAATGATCAGTTCTCTCATTGCGGCGTCGCTAATCTTGGCGACGCCTGTCGCCATTGAATGGCATCCGATTGAAAAGACGCCGGTTCGCGCGGCGCGTGCGTTCGGCGGATTTCTGCCCGATGGGCGGTTTGTGTTCGCCGGCGGCACGGACTTTGCCGTCGTGCCGGGCGAGGCGCCCAAGAAAGTATACGGCGACGACATCGCGGTGCGCGGCGAAGATGGCGCCTGGAGCGTCACGGGCAAGTTGCCGCATCGCGTGGGCGAGGGCGTGAGCGTCACGACGCCGGGCGGTGTTTTTGCCGCCGGCGGCACGGACGGCGCGAGCAAATTCTCCGACGCCTATTTTGTTACTGCCGATGGCGTCGAATATCTTCCTTCGCTCCCCGAACCGGTCGCGATGGGCGCGGCGGCGGTCGACGGCAATACCGTGTATGTCGTCGGCGAAAAGAAGGTATGGAAACTCGACCTTGCTTCGGTGGCGCAGGGCGGCGCTTGGGCCGAGGTCGGCGAAGTTCCCGGTCCGCGCCGCAGCCAGATGGTCGCCGCGGTCCAGAACGGCGACCAGAAAGAAAAGCGCCTCGTCGTGTATGGCGGATTTGACGCCGAGACTCTCGAGCCGCTCGTCGACGGCCATGCGCTTGTTCTTTCGACCGGCGAATGGAAAGAACTCTCGCCGCTCCCGGAAGGACTGACGACGATTGGCGCGACGGTCCAGCCTAGCGGACATCAGCACATCATTTTGACCGGAGGCTTCGGCAAGAACGGTTGGGTCGCGCGCACCAAAGGCGGCTCGCAGGAAGTAGACCCGGCCAAGCTCGGCTGGAACCGTGGGGTGTGGGCTTACAACTGCGTGACCGACGCCTGGTGCGAATATGGCGCGATCGACGCAATGGATGTGCCGCGTTGCGGTGCGGTCTTTGCGATCAAGGGCGGCAAAACTCCCGAGAGCTACCGTATGGTAGTAGCAGGCGGCGAACTCGCGCCTGGAGTGCGCACCGATCTCGTGAGCGTCGCGAACTTCCGCAAGATCGGCAAGTTCGGCGCGACGGCATGGGCGGTAGTCGGCATTTATGCGCTTGGCATGGTTGGCATGGCGTGTTTCTTCATCTTCAAGAAGAAAGACGAGAACGACTACTTCCGCGGCGGCAACAAGATCCCGTGGTATGTCGCCGGCATGTCGATTTTCGCGACCATGCTTTCTTCGATCACCTTCATCGCAATCCCGACCCAGGCATATCTGCAGGATTGGCGCTACTTCGTGATGGCCTTCTTCATTATCGGCATGGCGCCGGTGGCGATTTATTACTACCTCCCGTTCTTCTGCCGACTCGGAATCACCAGCGCTTACGAATATCTCGAAAAGCGCTTCAACCTCGGCGTGCGGCTCTTTGGCTCGGCGGCGTTTGTCGTGTTCATGGTCTGCCGCGTCGCCGTCGTGACGCTGCTCCCCGCTATTGCGCTCAACGCTGTGACGGGAATCTCAATTGACGCGTGTATCCTTATTTGCGGCATTCTCACGATGATCTACTGCTCCTTGGGCGGACTCGAGCCGGTTATCTGGAGCGACTTCGTGCAGGGCATTGTTTTGATGGGCGGCGCTGTCTCGGTTCTCGTGCTCCTCATAATGAAAACCGGAGATTCCGGGGCCCACTTCGCGACGTTCTGGTCGATCGCCGGCGAATACGAAAAGAATACGATGTGGGATTTCCGCTGGATTTTGACGCAGCCCGTATTCTGGGTCGTCGCGGTTCAGGGGCTTATCTCCAACCTCTCGTCCTATACGTCAGACCAGTGCGTCATCCAGCGCTATATCGCCACCCCCGACGAGAATGCGACCAAGCGCTCGCTGTGGTTCAACGGCTGCATGAGCGTCTTCGCGCAGATCGTGTTCTACGGAATCGGCATGGCGCTTTTCGCGTTCTACCACTCGAATCCTTCGGCGATGGACGTGACGATGCCCAAGGGCGACTCGGTATTGCCTATTTTCATGGCGACGGAAATGCCGCCGTGGCTTGCCGGTCTCGTGATCGCGGCGGTGTTCGCGGCGACGATCTCCACCTTGTCGGCAAACTTGAGCTCGGCTTCGACAGCTGTCGTTACCGACTTCATCAAGCGCTTCAAGCCCGGAATCCCCGGCAAGACGCAAATCCGCTACGGACAGATTTGCACGTATGTTGTCGGCGTCCTGGGCATCATGGCGGCGCTGACGCTCGCGAGAATGGAATCGAGCGCGCTCTTCGACAACTTCAACAAGTATATCGCCATGCTCACGGCCGGACTCACGGGCCTCTTCTTCATGGGCGTGTTCATGCCGCGCATCAAGGGCGTGGCGGCGGTCTTGGGTCTTGCGGCGAACTACTTTGTCTGCTTCAGCTGCGAGATTCTCCACTGCGACGTCTTCGGGCTGAAGTTCCATCCGTTCCTCTTGGGCGGCATCGGGCTCGTGGTGTGCGTGCTTGTCGCGACAATCGCCTCGCTCGTCCTCAACGAGAAGGGCAAGGACCTCACGGGGCTTACGCTCAAGACGCTCAAGAAGGACAAGTAAACGCTGTATAAGGCGCAGAAACTCCATAAAACAACCCAGGAAAAATCATCATGGACACTACTGCAGCGACAGTGGAAGTGACAACCGATTGGCTGGTGCGGCTTTCCGCACTGGTCGATACGGTCAATGGCTACGTGTGGGGATTGCCGCTCATTCTGACGGTTCTCTGCACGGGGCTAATCATAACCTCGTTCTTGAGATTTGAACATCTCTTTCATCTCAAGCGGGCGTTCCATTATATGGTGCGCACCGAGAAGGGGGTGGAAGCGACCGGCGAGGTCTCCGCGTTTGGAGCTCTCTGCACTGCGCTTTCCGCCACGATCGGAACCGGCAGTATCGTTGGCGTCGCCACCGCAATCGGCGTTGGTGGTCCTGGCGCTCTTTTCTGGATGATGGTTGCCGCATTCTTCGGCATGGGCACCAAATACGCCGAGGGCCTTCTCGCCGTCAAGTACCGCACTGTAGATAGCAGCGGCAAGGTGCTTGGCGGGCCTTTCTACTATATAGAGAAGGGTCTTGGTTCTAAGTGGAAACCGCTCGCCGTCATGTTCGCGATCTTCGGTACGCTCGCCGCGCTCCTTGGCATCGGTACGATTACCCAGATCCACGGCATTACCTCGGCGGTGCAGCGGTTCTTCGATCCTGCGTTCAGCTCTGCCGATGCGTCTACTGGCATTCAGCTTTTCGGCACGACATATCCGCTTTGCATTGTTGTCGCCGGCGCGATTGTTACGATTGCGACGGCGATGGTGCTTATCGGCGGACTTCAGCGTATCGCCACGGTTTCCACGTTCATCGTTCCGTTCATGGCCGTCATGTATCTCGTGATGTGCCTCTTCATCATCTTGGGCAACATTTCGCAAATTCTGTGGGCGATCCAGACCATCGTGCGTTCGGCGTTCAATCCGGAGGCCGCGACGGGCGGCGCGATAGGGTCTATCTTCATCGCCATGCAGATGGGTATTGCGCGCAGCATTTTCGCGACCGAGGCCGGCCTTGGCTCCGCCCCGATTGCGGCGGCGGCGGCGAGAACTAACGAGCCGGCGCGTCAGGGACTTGTTTGCATGATGGGAACCTTCTTCACCATCATCATCTGCCTTATGACGGGTATCACCATCGTGCTCGCCGAAACATGGCGTCCGGAGCTTGGGCTCGCCGGCGCGAACATTACGATCGAGGCGTTTGCCAAAGGCTTGGCGTTCATGCCGAACTCCGACTTCATCGCCAAGCTCTTCATCATGATCTCGCTCGGGTTCTTCGCGTTCACGACAATCCTCGGTTGGGATTACTATGCCGAGCGTTGCCTCGAGTATCTCGTGGGCAAGAGGAAAGGCGTCATCATGGCGTATCGCTTCCTCTATATCGTGGTCGTCGCCATCGGACCGTATCTGACGGTTTCCGTGGTGTGGGGCCTTGCGGACGTCTTCAACGGGCTCATGGCTTTCCCGAACCTCATAGCGCTTATTCTGCTCTCTCCTGTAGTCTGGCGCACGACCAAGGAGTTCCTTGCGAAGTGCTGCGAGCGCGAGCGCTGGGTAGTCTACGAATAAATCTTTACAATCCAAACGAACGAAGGAACGAAGAAAATGAAAACGATAATCGTAAATGCGCATGTTATTTCTCCCGGCGTCGATATGCCTGGAGCTACGGTAGTTATCGAGAAGGGCAAGGTCGCCAAAGTTTCCAAAGCCGCACCGCCCAAGCCCAAGGCCGGCGACACGCTTGTGGACGCGAAGGGCAACTACCTCATGCCCGGCTTCATCGATGTCCACACCCACGGTGCGCTCGAGTGCGACTTCTGCGATCCCGACCCCAAGGCGATTTTCAAGCTCGCCGAAGGAAAGCTCCAGGAGGGCTGCACCTCGTTCCTGCCGACGACGCTCACCGTTTCGCACGAGGAGCTTATCGCCGCGGCGAAGAACGCTCGCGAGTACGTCAAGGCCGGTTCGCCGTTCTCGAAGATCCTCGGCATTCACCTCGAGGGGCCGTTCATCAACGTAAAGTGCTGCGGCGCGCAGAACCCCAAGTACGTGCGCAAGCCATCGATCAAGGAATTGAAGGAGATCAACAAGGTATTCCCCGTCAAGCAGATCTCCTACGCGGTCGAGGCCGAAGGCGGCGCCAAGTTTGCCAAGGACTGCCTCAAGATGGGTGTCGTGCCTTCCGTGGGGCATACTGGCGCGAAGCTTGCCGACCTGATGCCGGCGTACAAGAACGGACTTCGACACATGACGCATTTCTGCAACCAGATGACCCCTCTGCATCATCGCGAGATCGGCATGGTTGGTGCGGGATTCCTCATCGAGGACCTCAATACCGAGGTCATCTGCGACAAGATCCATCTTTGCCCGGATATGCTCAGGCTCATTTTCAAGCGTCGCAGCCTCGAGCATATCCAGATGATCACCGACTCCCTCAGGTGCTCGCACTGCAAGGACGGC
>JBGURT010000038.1:0-24021 GCA_045132115.1 Kiritimatiellia bacterium | reverse complement strand
CCCTGTGGATAAGCAGATGCCGGCAAAAACTGCTCGTTCATGACCGTGACGCCTGAATAGAGCGCCTGGCTTCGCGAAACCAATTCTTCGCGGGAATCGGTAAAATGGAACTTGATGTTAGGCTCATTGGCGAACGCTGCGGCAAACTCCTCAGCCTGATTCTTGTATCTGAGCAGCCAAATATCGTGTGGTCGGTCAAGCAAAGAACATAGGCATTTCATGGTCGAATGCGCCATGTTGCCCAATCCGACAAAACCAAATGCTGTCGATTCATAATTATTGACAAACGTCTTGCCTGCCAAGGCTGCGACCGCGCCGGTTCTCATTGCCGTGATCCAATTACCATCCATGCAGGCAAGGCAATCGCCGTTTGCCATATCAACCAGGAGTATCTTGCTCTTGAGCGCCGGATGCAAACCTGGATGGCGCGTTACGACTTTGACGCCGTATCGATTGATCTCTGGCACATAGCAAGGCATAGTATTGACAAAGACGTCATTTGGAAAATGCTGCCAAGTCTTTGGCGGCAGATCGGCATTGGGCTTGCTGAGAAGCGAACGCTCTGCCCATTCAACACATTGTCTGGGCGTGATTCCAAGTGCCTCTATGTCATTGTCCGTAAGAACTTTCATGAAAGGCCTCCCACCGTCCGCAAGAACATATCGTTGTCTTCCTGATTTCTCACAGTGATGCGCACATACGAGGAATCCGGGAATCCTTTTTTGTTTGAGCAATCCTTCAACAATATTCGATACTTTTCCCAAAGCAGATTTGTCAACGATGTTGCGTCGAACGGAGGCTTAACTCTTGCAAGGAAATAGTTGGCCTGACTCGGAAATACCTTCAAGAAGTCAATCTTGGCAAGTTCTGCAAAAAATCTATTGCGCTCCGCCGCTATCAAATCGCAACCCTTCTCGTAGTCCGCGCGATACTTAGGCATAATCTCCATGAAGACCTCGCCAAATGGATTTATGTTCCAGATGGCAACCTTCTTTTTTGCCCAGGCGATAAACTCTTCATCCCCGGAAGCCAACACCCCCAAACGACAGCCTGGCACGCCAAATGACTTACCAATACTCTTTATGACGTACAAATTCGGATGTTCCGCAAGAAGTTCTGTCTTTATCAATGTCTCTCGCTTATCACCATCCTCAAAATCGGCGAATGATTCATCTATGAGAATCTTTATCGACTGGCGAGACGCCCAAAGAGATAATTCCTCTACATCCTTTACCGACAGCAGATTCCCAGATGGATTATCAGGATTGACAAGGCAGATGCATGAAATCTTTTTGTTGGAAAAGAACTTTATCAAATCATCGGCTGCATAGCAGAACCCCTCGTTCTGTGGATTAAAAACGATCCTCCTGTTTTCAGATATGCGATTGGGGTATTCCTCAAATGTCGGATATACGAACCCTACATTCCCCTTTACCTCCTCCATGAATAGTTTGATAAGCTCTGCGGCACCGTTCCCAGGGATGATCTGACGCGGGGGCACACCAAACATGTCTGCCGCAAATTGCGCATTATACCGCATGCCGGACGGATATTCAGTCAAAAGAGTCTTGAACATTCCCCGCAGTTCGTCAATCATTTCAGGTGTCGGGAAATACGGGTTTACCAGAAAGCAATAATCCTTCACATCCGGGTAACGCCAAAATCCCCCGAAGCGACTCGCTACGCCTTTCCAGCCATCAGGATATTCAATTTGATTGTTCATAGTGTTATTACAGGTCTTTTATGATTGCCTTGAGCGATGTGGTTGATATGCCTTCCGTCCTTGGCAAAGTCACGACTTCCCTGCCAGTTTCCGCGCACCATTTAAACAGTCTTTGGAAGCGCTCATTCGTGTGCTCAGGGCCAACAACAAGGATGTTGAAATCAATATCCTTCACTGCGTCAATGCCAACTACATCATACGGAATCGCCTTATCCACCGTCCGTAGGCTCTCTATCATCTTTTGCCGTGTTGTGAAGTCATAGACATTCTCGCAGCCCGGCTTGTACTTCTCGATCATCTCGTCAACCTGAAGCATCACATATACCTTGCCCGTCGGTCCGACCAGTTCTCGTATTCTTCGGAACAACTCGAAATGCCCGAAGTGAAGCAAATCGAACACTCCAAAAGTTATCGCTGTCTTGCCAATATGCTCGCTCATGTTACATAGCTCCCATTATCGCATCATACAGTTCATCATACTCTTCCAAGGCTCTAACATCTGGATTTTCAGCCTTGATCTGATTCGGCGCACGAAACAGAAAGCCCGCCTTGGAAGCGCGTATCATCTCAAGATCGTTGTACCCATCGCCGGCGGCAATAGTCTCAACCCCCATACACGACTGCAAGCCTTTAACCGTATCACGCTTGGTATGCGGCGAGCGAAGATTATAACCCGTCATGTAGCCATCTGCATCAACAATCACGTCGTTGTGGAAGAGCGTCGGCCAGCCAAGCTTTCGCATTAGCGGGCGGCCAAAGATGTCGAAGGTATCAGAGATGACGACGACTTGACAAACTTCGCGAAGCCGCGCAATAAACTCCTTGGCACCGTCAAACGGTTCGATGGTGTTGATTACATCGATTAATTTGTCAAGCGTGAACCCATGCTTCTTCATAAGGTCAATGCGATAGTGCATCAACTTGTCAAAGTCAGGTTCATCTCGAGTAGTGAGCTTGAATTCTGGAATGCCAACCTTGTCGGCAAATGCAATCCAGTTTTCCGGTGTCAACACCCCTTCCATATCTAGACATACGATAGTCATTTAAGTTCTCTCCTATATTAGCCCTGAAACATTTAGCATCTATCTGCTAAATCATGCATTCATCGCTTCACATCCACCGTGACAATAATTCCTCCTTTTGCGCACTCAAACTCCGCCCGTATGTGGCTATGATGTTGAGGAAAATGCGGCGATTTGGGGACATGGAAAAAGTTGTGAGTTATAAGTTGGGAGTTATGAGTTGACAAGATATGCAGCCAATTCCTTTTGGAATTTCTGCAACATCGGGCCATTGTTGGTTAGCCACTGGTTGGCCCATATTTCCTCGCACCCCCGCTTGAAATCTTCAATCGGCGGCAAATACGGCCGGGTTACCAATATTGGTTCAGAGAAATAGTGCATTTAGGTATATATATTATACCATAATTCCAAAGAAATTGGAAGTGGCAAAGTCAGGATGTGAAAATGTTGCCAATCTCGCATCTACACGCAATCTGCACCTGCTCAACAATCTCCTTGGCGTTTTTGACGTCAATCCCCACTTGCGATGCGAGGCGCATCAAATCGGCAACGCCAGGATTCATGCCCTCGCCAGCCACCGACAGCGTCTGCCAGCCATTGGGACCTTGCGCCCAGGTAAAGTCATAAAACGGCGACAACGTCCATTTGCCTTGCGCATCCATGAGAAACGAGAAATTGCGCAAATGGTCGTCGCGATTGTGTCCCAACACGTTAAGCGCGGTTCTCCGGAACAACTCCTTTTTTGCGCTATAGTCGTGCGTCAGCGCATCGGTCAGACGGAACAGCAATGCATAATCTTCTCCCGGAATACGGAAATCTGCATGCAGCAGACCGGCGGCACTGGCCAAATGTAGCCTGCCGCCGTCCAGAGTGCGATCGAACCTGCGCGTCATGAAAAACCGGCCTGCCGACGTCTCCGCCAACCGGCACGGCTGCATATCGGCACCTGCCGCTATTGCCGCCCGGTAATAGGCAAATTCCCTCGCGCCCGCATCCGGACCATCGCTCTTCGTATTGAATTTCACCAGCCAATGCTCAAACCCCGTCGGCAACCTGAGTTGCTCTGCACAAAACCGACCGGTTGACGGATTGTAGCCTACATACGCTTTGGGCCTGGCGCCGCCGGAACTGCCGCCGGCCCCGACCAGACTGGCAAGCGTTTCGTCGGAAGCCGACTCTTCCGCCGCCATCGCCGATTCTGCGAGCCGCACCAGATCGAATTCGCCGACACTCGCAAACAACTCTTCATCGGCCGGCTCGTATACTAGCGCTCCACGGCCATTGGCGCCAACACAGGCAAGGAGTTCCGCAGTTGCCGGCAATCTCCCGTGACGCTCCTTGAACATGCGGTCGATAATCATGCGGCCCCAACCATCGGGCAACGAATCCTCAAAGAGGCCAAAGGTCTCCAGCCCCGGATTGTGTGCAAACATCATTGGTCCAGGGCGCAATGGCAAACGAAACGGCGCCAAGTCGAGACCGGAAGCGATAAACCCCTCCTCGAACTCGAAAACAAGTTCGCGGCCTATTTCCGATAGCATACCAACCGGAATCGGCTCCAACCCAAAGCCAAAATCAAGTTTTACGCGCAGATTCATTTCTTCTCCTTGCGATGACGGATACGGCGGACCGGCCGCGTCGCCCTCTCGATGCCAAACAGCGTCTTGGGAATGGACATCAAACGCAATTGTCCGCCGAGATAATCATTGACGGACTCCAGCATATTCAGAGCAAACAGCACCTTGAAAAGCGCATCTGTCGCCGACAATCCAGTACGTTCCAACCGCGAAATGGTGGTTTTGGGCACACCAGATCTGGCCGACAGCTCAGCCTGCGTCCAACCCGCTCGCTGCCGCGCCTTCAGCACCAGTTCGCCCAACTTGCCAAGCGCATCCACCGGCGTAGTTAACGCCAATATATTGTCGATATGTTGCATTTTAGTGTTTCACAGCAATACTTTGCCCTTATTTTTGATTTCCGTAGCATATTATACCATAATTCCAAAGAAATTGGAAGTGGCGAAGTCAGGATTCCAGATACTCGGCGGAGGAGTCGGCCGTTTCCCAGACCTTTACGGAATGGAGTGCAGGGACGGACGGCTTGAGCATGTTGAAAAAATACCGGGCGAGATTCTCCGCGGTGGAACGGAAGTCCAAGGCGACGGTGCGCATACCATGTTTCTCCACGACGGCGGCTATTTCGCGCTCGCCATCGGACGCACGATTATAGATAAAGGCGTGATCGAAAAGATCACAAATCCTTTCGGTCGCGATACGCTTCAAGTCCTTGAAGTCGATCACCATATCGTCGGGCGAACGAAGCGCCGCCGCGACGGAGATGTCTACGCGGTAAGTGTGGCCGTGGAGATTCTTGCAGAGCCCCTG
Source organism: Kiritimatiellia bacterium (assembly GCA_045132115.1). GTDB lineage: Bacteria > Verrucomicrobiota > Kiritimatiellia > RFP12 > UBA1067 > UBA1067. The sequence continues at coordinate 18,892 of JBGURT010000038.1, read as the reverse complement.
ATGATTCGTGAGCACGTGAGCAGCGTCGAACTTGACGGTTTTGGTGACAATGGTCATATCGCTATCGCTCCTTGTCTGAGAATTACGACTCTCTCCCCTTCCACCTTGACGACCGTCGAGGGGACCCCGATCTTGCTTTTGCCGCCATCGAGGACGAAATCTGCGTCAAGTTCGGTTTTGGCGGTGACGGCAGGCGCATCGCCACTCAAGTTGGCGGAAGTGACGCGCAATTTGCCGCCGCACTTCTCGATGAGCTTCAAGATGTCCGACTCGTCCGGCATGCGATACCCTTCGCCGCCTTGAACGATGGTGAGCGCTCCGGGCCAATGGCGAGCGGCAAGTTCTTTCGCCTTGCCGGAAAGCATGGAGGAATCGGAAACCAAGAGCGCGATCGGCTTCTTTTTGTCGCGGCCTTTGATCGACCAAAGCCGCTCGACTGCGGCAGGGAAATCCGGATGCGCCGCAAGGCCGTATACGGTGTCCGTAGGGATTACCGCAACACCGCCAGCGTTAAGAACCTTCGCGCATTCTTCTATAGCCTTGGGATCGATCATTTTCTCGGCGCGATGCGTTCCACCATACTTTCGTCAACGCCTTTGAGTTCCACGCGCTTGGTCTTGGAAGTTTCGCCGGCAGCTATGGCGACGGCGCTCTTGGAAATCCCGAACGCCTTCGCGAGCGTTTCCACAAGTTCCTTGTTCGCCTTGCCGTCCACTGGCGCGGACTTGATGCGCACCTTCAGCGCGTCGCCAAGCCAGCCGTCGATGACGGCCTTGGACGAGCGCGGAACGGCACGCACATTCAAGATCACGCGAGCACTCCTTTGGACAAAGGTTCGGAATGGTCCCACCACGCACCGCGGGCGGCGCCGATTCGCGCGAGCGGTTTCATCGTGAGTTGCTTGCCCTTCGTCGTCGCGCTGCGGATTTCCACCACGTCTTTCTTTTCGGTCTTGCCGGTTTCGCGATTGATGCGGCTCACCTGCTCCTTGGGAAGATAATACTGCTGATGGATCTTCTGTCCCTTCGCAGGCTTGAACTTCACGTAAATCGTATCCGGGCAGCCTTCGACGAAAAACACGATCTTGGACTTTGGCTTTTCGGGCGCGAGGCGGTATTCCTTGTTGCGGATAAGCCCGCCGAAGCGGAAGCGCTTTATGTAGCTGAAGCCATATCCGCCCTCCTCGTACACGAGCGTGAAGTCGCGCGTGTCGCGCTCCTTCTCTTGGTTGTAGCGGATGCAGCAGAGAAAATCCTTGTCCACGAAGATCTTCTCTTCGGGCTGGACCTTCTTGAAACGTCCGTCTTTCCAGACGATGACAAGCTCGTCAAGACTCGAGCACTTGAACATTTCGTCGCCATTCTTGAGCCCTGAGCCGATGAAGTTGTTCTCGCGGTCCCACTTGATCGTGAGTTCGGTCGCGGTGATGGCGCGAACGTCCACTTCCTTGAACGCACCGGCGGCGTTGATCTCTGTGCGGCGCGGATACTTCTTCGCGTAGGTCTTGACGAGTCCCTTGAGGTATTTTACGACAAACGCCTTCAGGTGGACGAGATTGTCCTTGACCTGTTCCTCCTCGGCCTTGATACCCTCGATTTCTTCGCGGTTCTTGTTGATGTCGAACTGCGAGATGCGGCGGATCTGGAGTTTCAGGAGCCGCTCGATATCTTCATCGGTTATATCATGCCGGAGCGCCTTCAAAAACGGCTTGAAGCCTTCGCGGATGGTGCTCTTCACGCCTTCGAGCGTCTTCTCTTCCTCGATGCGCTTGTAGATGCGCTCTTCAATGAAGATTCGCTCAAGAGTGCGCGCATGGAACAAGGCGTCGAGCTCCTCGAGCCGAATCTCCTGTTCACGCTTCACGAGCGCGGTGAGACGTTCGACGTTGTTGCGCAGAATGTCCCCCACCTTCATGAGGCGCGGACGGCCTTCCACGAGCACGATGGGGCGCGAACTTATCGACTTCTCGCAGTTCGTGAAGGCATAAAGCGCGGTGATCGCCTTCTCTTGGCTCTCTCCGGTCTGAAGCTCGAGTTCGATGCGCACCGATTCGCTCGTCAAATCGTGGAGCTTGCGTACCGGAACTTTCTTTTTCTTGATGGCGTCTTCGATAGACGAGGCTAGAGAGTCGGTAGTCTCTCCCCAGGGAAGTTCGGTAATGAGAAGCTTGTTCTTGTCTTCCTTCTCGATGCGCGCACGCACCTTCACCTTGCCGAGACCGTCGTCATATTCCGAGACATCCATGATGCCGCCAAGCTGGAAGTCCGGATAGATCGCAAAAGGCTTTTTCTGGAGAATCGCGATCTCGGCCTCGAGAAGCTCGATGAAGTTGTGCGGCAGAATCGCGGTGGAAAGGCCAACCGCGATGCCGTCGGCGCCGAGCATCAGCAAAAGCGGCACTTTCGCAGGGAGATAGACTGGTTCCTCAAGGCGACCATCGTAATTGGGAACGTACGAGGTCGTTTTATTGTTGAAGACCTCGTTCCTCGCGAGCTCAGTTAGGCGGCACTCGATATAGCGCGAGGCGGCGTGCGGCATTCCGGTCAAGGGCGAACCGAAGTTCCCTTGGCCGTCCACTAGATACCCCATGCCCTTGCCCCAAAGCTTGTTCGCCAAAACGCAAAGCGCATCGGCGATCGACTGGTCGCCGTGCGGATGGTACTGCATCGTATGGCCGACGATGTTCGCGACCTTGGTGTAGCGCCCGTCGTCTTTTTCCCAAAGCGAGTGCATGATGCGGCGCTGGACGGGCTTGAGTCCGTCCTCGATCGCAGGGATCGCGCGCGAGCAGATGACGTACGCGGAGTATTGCCTGAAATTGGAATCGAACAGTTCGCGCATAGGGCCTTGGCCCGTAAGCGTGGAACCAAACAAATCGGTGTTTTCTTCGCTCATCTCGTCTTACTCCCAGGCACTGTCGTCGCAGACAAGGCTTTCCATGATGTAGTCCTTGCGCTCGGGAGTGTTGTTGCCCATGTAGAATTTTATCGTTTTCTCGACGTCGCTATCGTCGGCGCATGTGACCGGCGTAAGGCGCATGTCTTCGCCGATGAAGCCCTTGAAGTCCTCGCGGTCGATTTCGCCAAGACCTTTGAAGCGCGTAATCTCGCATCCCTTGCCGCACTTCTTTATCGCCGCCTCGCGTTCTTCGTCGCTGTAGCAGAAGTAGTGTTCTTTCTTGTTGCGCACGCGGAAAAGCGGCGTCTCCAGAATGAACACGCGTCCGTCGAGGACGAGCTGACGGTAGAAGCGCATGAAGAACGTCGTGAGCAGCATGCGGATGTGGAGCCCGTCGACATCGGCATCGGTCGCGAAAATTATCTTGCCGTACCTCAAGTGGTCGAGAGACTCGTCAACATCAAGCGTCTTGATGAGATTGAAGAACTCTTCGTTTTTGTAGAGGACGTCCTTGTTGAGCGAGCAGGTGTTGAGCGGTTTGCCGCGCAGGAAGAAGACGGCCTGGTTCATGGCGTCGCGCGCCGCGCCCAAAGTGCCGCCGGCGGAAAGACCCTCGGTAAGGAAGATCATCGTTTCGTAGCCCTCGGGCTTGCCGGTCTTCTTGTTGATTTTGTCGAGCTTCAGGTGGTTCTTGCAGTCTTTGAGCTGCGGGACGCGCACGCTGATCGCTTGGCTCTTCTCGCGCGCCTGTTTCTTGATCGTGTTGAGCTGGCTGCGGATCTTGCCGGTCTCCTCGATCTTGGCTATGAGCCGCTGCGTCTCGTTGGGCGAGCGGTGGAGTTCGGTTTCGATCTCCTTCTTCATCTGCTGCACGAGATCGGCGCGCAAATCGTTCATCACCAGTTTGATCTTCGTCTGGCCCTCGAAGACCGGATTCATGATCCTCACGCTCACCGCGCCAATAAGTCCGTCGCGAATGTCGTCGCCATCGAACTTCTTCTTGGGGTCGTAGTCGTTGAGCGCCTTGGTTAGCGCTTCCTTGAACGCCGTGAGATGCGTGCCGCCGTCGGTCGTGTACTGTCCGTTGACAAACGAGTGGTACTCTTCGCCGAACCGGTTGGTGTGGGTAAAGATGATTTCAAGCGTCTTCGTCTTGATATGGAACGGCGCGTATAGCTTCTCGAACTGCGCTTCGTCGGCGATAAGGTCGGCAAGTCCCTTGTCGCTCACGATCCGCTGACCGTTGAGGTTGATCGTAAGCCCCGCGTTCACGTAGCAATACATCTTCATGCGCCTGAGAACATGGTCTTCGCGCACCTTGAAGTGCTTCAGAACCTTGGCGTCGGGCTTGTAGCGGATGAACGTGCCGTTGGGCTCGTGGGTTTTGAGCTTGCCGCGCTTCTTGGATTTCAGCCTGCCTTCCTCGAAGTATGCCTCGCTGAACTCGTCCTCGCGCACGGACCTGACCTCGAAAAATTCGCTGAGCGCGTTCACCGCCTTGGTGCCAACGCCATTCATGCCGGCCGAAAACTGGAAATTCTCGTTGTCGAACTTGCCGCCCGTGTTCATCTGGCTGACGCAATCGACCACCTTCTCGAGCGGAATGCCGCGTCCATAGTCGCGCACCGAAACCTCGCCCGTCGCGTAGTCCACCGTGACGTCGATCTTCTTTCCCGCACCCATCACAAATTCGTCGATCGAGTTGTCGATCACTTCCTTCATCAGGATGTAAATGCAGTCGTGGTACATCGCGCCCGTTCCGGGCTCGCCGACGTACATCCCCGGTCGCGTCCTGATGTGCGTCACCGGGTCGAGCGTCTTGATGCTCTCTGCTCCGTATGATTCTTTTGCCATTGCCTTTTCTTCTCTTGCTCTAAATGTTTCAGCCGCCGCGCTCGCGCTTGATCGCGTCCCAGGCGGCGTTGATCTTCACCATCTGCTCGGTCGCACGCCCCATCATCTCCTCGGAAAGTCCGTTGCGGCGGAGAGTGTCGGGGTGGAAACGCTTCGCCTTCGCGCGGTAGACTTTGCGGATCGTCTCGAGGTCGTCCGACCGCTTGACGCCGAGGACTTCGTAGGGATCCGGACCGCTCTCGCCGGATGCATGCGAATTGCCGCCATACGATCTTTGCCACCGCGAGCGCGATCCGCCAATTCCATATTCGGCCGCCTTGAACGCGTAGTAGGTTTCCCTGATTCTGAGCGGCGATATGATCTGGCGCAAGATCGCCAGTTCGTTCTGATGCAATACGCCATCGGACGCGGCGAGTTCCCAAAGAATGTCGTAGACGAATTCCCTCACGTATATCGAACGCTGGCACCGCGCATAGTCCTGGGCGTATTCGTAGATGGTGTGGTTGTCGTCCTTGGCGCGGCGGAAGACCTTGACACAATAGTCGCGCTTGGCGTTGCTGAGGCCAAGCCGGCCGAAGGCCCTTTCGCAGGCGGCGATTTCGTCGCGGCTGACGCGTCCGTCCGCCTTGGCCATCTTGGCGAACATCGCCGCGAGCGCGGTCAAGGTGACAAGTTCGCGGTTTTCTCCGCGCCGGCTTGAACAGGCCTCGCCATCGCCTGCAGATTCCTTGGCGGCGCCTTTGAGCTTCTCTTCGAGTTTGCCGCCCAAGACCGCGCCGATAATGCCGCCGAGGATCCCGCCCACGTGCGACCCCAAGTACATTCCCGCTATCGAACCCAGCCAGCCCATCGCAATTTCACCCTCGCTCGTATGGCGGCGGCGAAACTCGCGCCTCAAAGTCCGCTTGCGTCCAAGTACGGAAATTTTCGTCGCGCTTGGCGACAAGATATTCGCGGTAGCCTTCTTTCCAGATCATCCAGGCGATCAGGATTCTCACAAGTCCGAACGCTCCGCCGTCCAAGACGGCATTCAACCCCGAAAGCCCCAGCACGATTGCAAACGCACGCCCCACGTACATCGCGATCTTGGTCGCTTGGGCGCGAGTCACAAACATCGTCATCGCCGAGCGGAACACTCTGCCGCCATCCATGGGAAAGCCAGGCAGAAGATTGAACGCCCCGAGCATCATGTTCATCCAGAACATGTACGCGACGAGGTTGAAGACGAAGCTGCTCCCTATTCTGACCGAGCCCACGATGAAATACGCTATCCCAGCGAGCGCGAAACTCACGAGCGGACCTGCGAGCGCGGTAAGGAACTCCTTCCATGGAGTGCGCGGTAGCGCGATGAGACTCGCGCATCCGCCCAAAAGCGAAATCGTTATGTCGCGAGTGCGGTAGCCAAAAGCCGCCGCAGTGAGCGCATGGCCAAGCTCGTGCGCCACGATCGAAATCGCCAGCAAAAGCGCCATGGCAATACCATAAGAGAGCGACCCGGAATTCAACACCATCATACCAAGAAGCAACAGGCAACTTGCATCCACGAAAATCGGGATGCCGAAAAGTTCGGTCAATCTGTATTTTACATTAAACATGCGACTTCAAAACCGCATATCCGCGGCGATGGATTACTTCCACGGAATCGAAATATTTCTCCTGCACGGGCCTTAGGTTCTCGGCGTTCTTCACGACGGTGTAGCAAACGCCGCCCGGTTTCAGACAACGCTTGGCGGTATCGAGAAACACCTCCGCAATACGGTAATCGGAATAATACGGCGGATTGCCCACAAATACGTCAAACCCCGTTTCGTCGGTGCCATCGTCGGAGAGGACGGTCTTAGCCTTGGCGCCGAAGCGCGCAATATTCTCTTCCGCCGCCTCGATTGCGCGAGAATGGGAATCGACAAGCGTCAAGTCGCACGGCACTACGGAATTGACTAAGAGCCCAACCAAACCGCATCCGCAACCCATATCGAGGAGTTTGACATTCTTCGCTTCTCTCTCCTTCAATTCGCGCGAGACGACTTCGGCGAGCGCGAGCCCGCCCTCGTCCTTGCGCCGATGGCAGAAGCAGCCGGGATATGAGACGAACTTGAGGACCGGGCCGCCGGGCACCGAAGCCTCCCATTCGGCGCGGAACGAGCGGACGCGCCGCAAGTCCTTCACTTTTGCGAGCAATTCATTGCGGTCGCGCTCGCGGCCGACAAAATCAAGCTCGAGTTTTGCGCCCAAAAGACTCGCCTCCTGCATGATATCGAGCATGAGCTCGCCGCTCATGAGTTTTGGGCCGGTGCGGAACTTCACAAGGTCCCAATTTTCCTTCGGGAGATGCGCGGAGCACACCACGCGGTCGCGCTTGAATTTCTTTTTGATCGCGTGGGCGTGGTAGATGTCGAGCGTATGGACGAGCGTGTCGCCCTCGAGCATCTTGTTGTCCAGATCCTGGACTTTATAGCCTGTCAGCAGCGTTCTCAAGGCGCGCTATCGTCTTTTCCTTGCCCAAAAGTTCAAGAAGTTCAAAAAGCCCAGGACCGTCCATGCGTCCGGACACGGCGACGCGGATCGGGTGCACCCAAGGCCCCATGCCGTTGCCTTGGCTGAGCTCCTTGACCATCGCCTCCATGACCGGCGCCTTCCACTCCTCGATTGCGCCAAGTCTCGCGACCATGTCCTTCAGGATTTCCTTGACGCCCGGTTTGGCGAGACGTTTTTCCACCGCCTTGGGGTCGATTGGATAATCGTCGTCGAAAAGATAAACGACATTGCCGGGCATGTCGTTCAAGGTCTTGGTGCGCGGCTGCATCTGCGCAATGAAGAGGTTCCACCAATCCTCGCTGCGGCCTGCGGTTTTCTCCGCGCCGACCTTTTCCTCGACGATCCTGCGAAACTCCGCCTGCGGAATCTGCTTGATGTACTCGCCGTTCATCCATGCGAGTTTCCTGGGGTCGAACATCGCCGCGGTGACATGCACCTTCTCGAGCTCGAACAGCTTCACCATCTCTTCGCGCGTCAAAACCTCGCGGTCGTCGCCAGGGTTCCAGCCAAGCAGGAGAAGATAATTGAAGAGCGCCTCCGGCAGATATCCCTGCTCGCGGTACTCGCCCACGAACGCCGCGCCGTCGCGCTTGGAGTAGGGCTTGCCCTGCTGGTTCACGATCATCGAAAGATGGCCGTATTTGGGAATCGGCGCGCCGAGCGCTTTGAAGATTTCTATATGCTTGAACGTATTCTCCACATGGTCGTCGCCGCGGATGATGTGCGTTACTCGCTGGTCGATGTCGTCGACGACATTGGCAATGTGGAAAATAGGAGAGCCGTCTGAGCGGACGATCGCAAAGTCCTGCACGTCCTCGGCTTTCTTGGCCATGTGACCCTTGACGATATCGTCGAACTCGATCGTTCCTTCCTTGGGCATGCGGAACATGGTCACGATGCCGGTCTTGCCGTCGCGCGAGGTCTTCTCCACCTCGTAGGCGCGGCCGATGCGCTTGAGCTCTTCGACGACTTCGAGGTGGCGCTTCACGTTCTTGGTCTGGTAAAAGACCTCTTCGTCGTAATCAAGCCCCAGCCACTTCATGCAGTCGAAGAGAACCTGGATCGCCTCGGGCGTGGAACGCTCGAGATCCGTATCTTCGACGCGCAACAGGAACTTGCCGCCGGTGTGGCGCGCGAACAACCAGTTGTAGATCGCCGCGCGGATGTTGCCGATGTGCACCTTGCCTGTCGGCGAAGGCGCGAACCTAACTCTGATTTCAGACATTTTCCAGAATTCTCCTTGCCCACTCGCGGGCCTTGTCGAACTGATTGAAGCCGTACGATTCGTTGGGGCTGTGTATGCGGTCGCCAGCCTGTCCCCAACCGACGATCAAAGGCGCCGCTCCGCTCGTTTCCTTGAGAACCGAAACGACGGGAATCGAAGCGCCGTCCCACTGGAACACCGCACCGCGTCCGTCCATGCCCTTCAACACTTCCGCCGCCAGATTGAAGACCGGAGAAGAAAGCGGCAGACGGAATCCGCCGGCGCCTTCCGCGCGCTCTGGGATCGAGAGCCTCATTCCCTTGGGGCAATTCGCCTCCAGATGCGCCTTTACCGCCTCGAACGCCGCCTTGGGCGATTGTCCCGGCACGAGGCGCATTGAAATCTTCGCCTCTCCCCAAGCGGGGATTATCGTCTTCGAGCCCGGCCCGCCGTAGCCCGAGTGTATTCCGTTCACCTCGATCGTAGGCTTGAATGACAGGGCGTCGACCATGTTCGCCGTGGCGACTTCGGTGCCGATATCTTCTTCCATCGCCGCGACCGATGGCGTCGATTCCGCCGCCGCCGCGCGTTCCGCCGCCGTGGGCGGCTCGATGCCGTCCATGAAACCGGCGACCGCGATCTCGCCATTCTTGTCGTGCAGGCCGGCCACGAGCTCTGCGATCGCCTGGGCGGCATTGGGGGCGACGCCGCCATATTCGCCAGAGTGCAGATCGCGGTTCGCACCCTCGAGGCGCACCGTGAAATGCGCGACGCCCCTCAATCCGGCAACGATCGCAGGACGCAAATCCGCCGCCGCGGCAGTGTCGCAAACAAGAAGTATGTCCGCCGCAAGATCCCTCCTGAGACGAGGCGCCATCTTGATGAGCGCCGCCGAGCCGGATTCTTCCTGCCCTTCCAGACAAAGTTTTATCGTTGGCGTTTCGCCGCCGGATACGCTCATCTTGTCGAGATAGTCGCCTATCCCGGTTAGAAGCGCGAAAAGCTGGCCCTTGTCGTCCTGGGCTCCGCGGCAATAGACGCGCCCGTCCTTTACTGTAGGCTCGAAAGGCGGCGTGGCCCATTCGGAAAGCGGATCGGCAGGCTGCACGTCGTAATGGCCGTAGACGAGAACCGTAACCGGACTCTCGCCCTTGCGCTCGGCAAGCAACACCGGAGGCGCGAAGCCCTCGGTCTCCAGCCGCGTCGTGAAGCCCATTTCCTCGGCGCGCGATTTGAGCCACATCGCCGCCGCTACCGACTCCTTGAGCTTCGCGGGATCGGACGAGACCGACTCGAAACGCAGAAACTCGAAGTACTTTTCCTGGACCGCTTTCTCCATCGACTTACGCCTTCTTCATCTGCGGGAAAAGGACGACATCGCGGATTCCGTCGCACCCGGTGAGCAACATCACGAGACGGTCCACGCCAATGCCGAGTCCGCCCGTAGGCGGCATCCCGCATTCAAGCGCCGAAATGAAATCTTCGTCGATCTTCTCCGTATCCTCGCCGGCCTGATGCTCGAGCGCTTTGCGCTGCTCGAGCGGATTGTTCTGCTCGGTATAGCCGGGGCAAAGCTCTCTGCCGCCCACGACAAACTCGAACACGTCCACCAGCGACGGATCGTCTTCGCAAGCCTTCGCCAGCGGCACGAACTCGTGCGGCAGGCGCGTCACGAAAGTAGGCTGGCGCAGATTCTTCTCGATCATCTTGTCGTAGACCTCGTGCGTGAGCATGAGTTCCGTCTCCACGCCATCAAGCTCGAGATTGATCTCTTTTTCCTTGGCGAGCGCCTTGGCCTTTTCGAGCTGCACGGGGAAATCGAGCGTAAACCAATCTTCGCCCATCAATTCCTTGACGAGATCCTTGTACGCAACGCGACGGTACGGCGGAGTGAAATCGATAATCTCCTTCGCCTCGCCATACTCGATCTTGCGCGTCCCCACGACCGTGTCGCACAGGTGCGGGATAAGCCCCTCGATGATATTCTCCATCGAAGTGCGGTCGCCGTATGCCTCGTAGACTTCGAGAACCGTGAACTCCGGGTTGTGGCTGCGGTCGATGCCCTCGTTGCGGAAGTCCTTGCCTAGTTCGAAAACCTTGTTCATTCCGCCAACGATAAGACGCTTCAAATAGAGCTCCGGCGCAATACGGAGGACCATCTTCTGGTCAAGCGCATTGAAGTGGGTCTCGAACGGCTTGGCGGCGGCGCCGCCGGCCTGCGACTGGAGAATGGGCGTCTCCACCTCGCAGAATCCCTTGTCCCACAGATATTTGCGCGTCTCTTTGAGGATGTTCGAACGCATGAAGAACCGCTCGCGCGATTCGTCGTTCGTCATCAAATCCACATAACGCCTGCGGTACTTTTCCTCCTGATCGGCAAGGCCGTGGAACTTCTCCGGCGGCTGCTCGAGCGCCTTGGCGAGCATCGTCCACTCCTTGCAGACAATGCTCTTTTCGCCGCGCTGCGTAGTGAAGAGCGTTCCCTCCACGCCAATGATATCGCCCAGATTGAGCTGCTTGAAGGCGGCGAATTGCGCCTCGGAAAGCTCGTCGCGCTTGAAGATCGCCTGAAAACGCCCGGTGCCGTCGTTCATGGTGCAGAAATTCATCTTGCCCATGCGGCGGATCATCAAAAGCCGCCCTGCGACGCGCACACTCGCGCCTTCGGCAAACTCCTCGCGGACCTTCGCGAGGTCCTTGTGGTCGTACTTGCGGCCGAACGGCGCAAATCCCATCTCCTCGAGAGCCTTCATGCTCTGGAGGCGCTGCTCGCGGTATTCGTTATTCTGCGGTTCCATAGACATTCTCAAGTGCATCGGAAATCATATCGATGGCGTCTTCGAGGTCGCTCTCCTTCAAGACCAACGGCGGCAGGAAGCGGACGACATTGCCGCCGGCCGTGAGCGTCAGGAGTCCCATGTCGCGGAGCGCGTCCACCAGCACCTTGGGGTCGCCATCCACCACAAGACCCACCATGAGGCCTTTGCCGCGTACTTCGAGGAGCTGGTCGTATTCGTCCACTTTCGCCTGCAGGGCGTTCATCAAGAGTTCGCCCATTTCTTCGGCGCGCTCGGGGAGGTTGTTCTTTTCCGTGAAGTCGATTACCGCGAGCGCCGCGCGCGCCGCCACGGGGTTGCCGCCGAATGTCGAAGCGTGCGACGACGCCGTGAAGACGTCGGCCACCTTGGCGTTGCCTACCAAGGCGCCCATCGGGAGACCGCCGGCGAGAGCCTTCGCGAGCGTGAACATGTCTGGCTTTACTCCATATCCCTGCCATGCGAACATCGTGCCGGTGCGGCCCATTCCGGTCTGCACTTCATCGACGATCATGAGAATATCCTTCTCGTCGCAAATGGCGCGGATGCCCTCCATGAACTCCTGTGTCGCAGGAGTGACGCCGCCTTCGCCCTGCACCGCCTCGAGCATGATCGCCACCGTCTTGTCGGTAATCGCCGCCTTGACGCTCTCAAGGTCGTTGTAGTCGGCATACGCGAAGCCGACCGGGAGCGGATCGTATCCGTCCTGGCACCAAGCCTGGCCCGTCGCCGCAACCGTCGCGAGCGTACGGCCGTGGAAGCCGTTCTTGAAAGTCACGATTTCGTAGCGGCCCGTCGCGCTGCCGTACTTGCGCGCGAGTTTGATCGCCGCCTCGTTCGCCTCGGCCCCGGAATTGGCGAAGAACACTTTGCCGCCCAGTTCCGAAAGCGCCACCAGCTTCTTCGCCAGCGCCGTCTCCGGCACATTCACGAACAGATTCGACGTGTGCGTGATGATCGCCGCCTGATCCTGGATCGCCTTCACGATCGCAGGGTTGCCGTAGCCGCAGGTGTGGATGCCGATACCCGACGTGAAGTCGTAGTACTTGCGCCCGTCGACATCGGTCACCGTCACGCCCTTGCCGTTCATGATGGCGATACTCGGCGAATAGGTAGGCATCACCGCGCCGTTGAAAAGATCGATCACATCTTGGTTTTTGCTCATTGCGTTATCTCCGTTCCCACGCCTTCACGCGTGAATATTTCCAATAGTAGCGAGTGCGCCATGCGCCCGTCGACCAGGTGCACCTTGCGCACGCCGGCTTCGAGCGCCTCGCAGCAACTCTCGATTTTGGGGAGCATTCCCCCTCCGATCACGCCGGTCTCCTTTAGCTTCGCGGTGTCCGCGAGGCGGAGCGACGTCAAAAGCGTTTCCGGATCCGATGGATCGGACAGAAGTCCCGGCACGTCCGAGACAAGCGCGAACTTGCGCACCTTGAGCGCCTTGGCAAGCGCCGCCGCCGCAATATCCGCGTTCACGTTGTACAAATGTCCGTCCGTCTTGCCCGTGGCGATGGGCGTAATGACCGGTATTATCCCGGCATCTAGCATTTCCGTCACCGGGCGCGTGTCGATTTCCACGACATTCCCCACATATCCGCGGTCGGGCTCGGTTATTTTCTCGGCCGAAAAAATCCAATTGCCGTGCAGCGGGCGCGCGTTCGTGCCCGTCGCCAGAAGGCGCTTCACCAGACTGGGGTTGACCACATTGTTGAGCGTCCGGCGCACAATCTCCATCGTCGGCTCGTCGGTGACGCGTTGTCCGCCCACAAACTGCGGCTCGTGGCCGCTTTCCTTGATCGCACGCGAAATCGCCTTGCCGCCGCCATGCACCAGCACCACTTTCATCCCCACCGCGCGCATGAACGAAATATCGCCGATCACTCCGGCGAGATTCTCCTCGATCTCCATCACGCTGCCGCCGAGCTTCACGAGCACGACCGCCCCTTTGAAGTCGAGTATATACGGCAACGCCTCGGTCAAAACCGCGGCTTTGGCCATCGCTATCGAAAACTTTTCCATATTTTTGATAATTATACCAAAAATCCGCGCAAAATACAAGTGCCTAAGGGGGTGGGCGACAGGCTGTCGGCAGTGCCTAGGACAGCACGGCGGTCATTCCCAAGCGAAATGCGTCAAGCGAAAAACGCCGGGCGTTGGCGCGGCAGGCTGAAACATCCCAGTCTCGCGACTCGAACTCATTGATTGCATCACAAAGCGATTCCGCCGTCTGATCGCCAAAAAACAGCCCGGTCTCGCCGCCCTTCACCGTTTCGAGCGCACCGCCCTTGCCGAGTGCGATTGCAGGAGTGCCGGCAGCCTGTGCCTCGACCGGCACGATCCCAAAATCCTCCACACCGGGGAAAAGCAAAGCCTTTGCTCCAGCAAGGACATTCCGCAGGCCATCGTCCGGCACGCGTCCCAAGAACACGACATTCTTTTTGCCGCCGCATTCTTTCTCCAGCGCGCCGCGCAACTTGCCGTTCCCGACAACAACAAGATTGCGGTTCATGGCGAGCGCCGCCTTCACCGCCAGATCGGGCCGCTTGTAGTCGCGCAATTCGCCGGCGTAGACATAGTAGTCCTTCGTCCCGAACGGAGTATCGTGGCGCTCCGGATTCGCCGCCTCGAAATATTCAATATCCACAGGCGGATGCACTACGGTCGATTCGCGGCCGTAAATGCGCCTTATGCGTTCGGCCACAAACGCAGAGTTCGCGACGAATTTATCGACAGCCTCCGCGCTTTCGAGATCTTCCTTGCGCATGAAACCGGTAAATAGCGACATCGCGATTTTGCCGCCGAGGCCTGCCGACCGGTAGTATTCGTCGTGCATGTCCCAGATGTAGCGCATAGGGGTATGGCAATAACAGACGTGCCTCGCGGACTTTGGCTTGCGGATCCCTTTGATCGGGCCCGACTCGCTCGACACGATAAGGTTGTATCCCTCCAGTCTGAAACTGCGCGACGCGACGGGAAGCAGCGGCAGATAAGCCTGCGGATGGCGTCGGCCAAGCGGCAAACGGGCGATAAAGCTCTCCGTAACCTTACGATCCGCAAACATGCCTTCCATGTTTTTGGGGACATACGCATGAGTGAAGAGATCGGCATCCGGCAACATCCCGGCCAAAGCCGCGAGCACCTTCTCGCCGCCACGCACATTCGTCAGCCAATAGTGCAACAATGCCGTTTTCACAATAATGCCCTTATTCGATTGCGATATGCAGCAAGATAAGCGGCTTTTGCGCCATCCGAAAGTTCCGACTCCGACACCATCTCTTCCACTTTACGTTCAGCACCAATCAAACCCTTTGCCATCTGCGCCACCACATCTGCGGACAACCCAAACTTGTCTCCAAGCTCCACAAAATCCGGCAGCGTATAAAAGCCGCACGCTTCATATTCCGGAGTATAGTGTCCGTCTGCAAACAGCTCAAGCGCCAATGCGCTTTCCCCCGGGAAATGCACCGATGTAGCAAGCAAATCGTATGCCGGCGTCAGCACATAATCCCCAAAGGGCGAGGCGTAAAGCGAAAAATTCTTCAGATGCGCATCGCCGTTTGCAAATGCGTAGTTGAACATTATCCTGCCGAAAAGTTTGCGCAATTCGATTTTGCGCGCCGGACAGAAACGGCGCACAACCTCTGCGCATTCTTCGTAACTGGCGTCATACTTGTAGTCGCGTCCGTGCGAAGCTTCGCTACGGTTCAGCAACTGGCAAAAATCCTCTTGCGGTATCTTCACGCCGTCGCGATAATCGAAGCGTTTGGTCATATAGGCATATTCGCCGTCCGACAACCTCGCAAGCGTATGTTCGGCGACCGCAATCCCCAGCACTTTCTGGGCGATTTCCATCGTCAAATATTCGTTGGCCGGCACATCTTTGCAAAATTGCGGTATCAGAATACCCGGCACCGGCTTCAAGATATATTCGCCGCCTTGTGCGGTGAGTTCAAATCGTCCGCGCGTGCGCTTCAGCAACACCTTCGTTTGCACTCCGGAAATCGATCCCCGACGCGGCATCTTTGCGTCGGGCGGCGGCAAGTTGAGGTCGGCACGAGAAAACGGCAATTCGATCATTCGGCTTCCTTTACGTAAAAAGCCCCGATGCAGTCGTTCTGGCTAGTGGCCAGAAGCCTGCCGAATTCATCGTCCTCGTCAAGTTTAAGATATCGGCATTGGATGTCCTTATTCTCCCCTTCCGCCAGCAAACCTGAAAAGAACGGAAATAGATACTGGCTATGATAAGGCTCTTTGCGCTTGGGCAAAATGGCGGAAATATTGGGTGTAGCGGGATCGAGCAGATATTCCCTGTCATAAGTCAGCACATATCCGGCATCTTCAACCAATTCGCCAGCCACCCGGTCGCGGTAATATACAGTCCCCTTGCGCATCACACGCCAATTGTCAGTTTGAGCCCCAATACATCCAAAACTTTAAGCAGCAAAGCAATCGTCGGATTGCCTTTGCCGCCTTCGAGATTCGATAGCGCATGCATGGAAATGCCGCACAACCGCGCCAAATCTATCTGCGAGACAGACAGCATTTTCCTCCGCGCCGCAACCATTTCTCCTATTGCCTCAATATTCATTATATTGCGTATTATACCATATTTTCCCATTTCTTGTCAACTAAAAACGCAAATATATTCATTAAAGAGAAAATAATATAAGAGCAGATGGTTAAATGGCGAAAAAAACACCGAGATTTCGCAGGAGGCCTTGCTTGAATATTCTGTGTTTCAAGACAACCAGACGGCGAGACAGAAAACCACGTTTCGCGAAACCTATGCACGCTTTGAAGCAAGGTGGCGCATCGGAGAATCGCAATGCAAAAGCTTCCGCCTGCGCCATATAGGCATGCAATCGTCTGCGGAGATTCCTCCGGCCATTCATGAACCTGCGCCAAAAATATCCAAGATCCACTTTCGCTCCGCCGAGAACATTGGCGTCGTGCTGTCTATAAAGAAGCGTAGGCTCGTCAAGATATCCAGCCTTGCCGAAAACACTTGCCACTAGCGCTATCCAATGGTCGTGCATGAAAGCGCATTCTGGTATCGGGATCGCCTTTCTCACAAGGGCAGCGTTCAAAAGCATGGTATTGCCGTTGCCGATATTCTGCAATATTAGCCTATTTGGATTCAATATATGCGGATCAAGCTTCGTCCTGCCGAAAAGAGAAGAGCTTAGAAGCTTGAGATCCTTGTCTACGACTTTAGCGTCGGTAAACACGAGTAGCGGAGTGGTTTTGCCGTATTCCGCTTCCATCTCCCTCATCTTTGCCAAAGTCTTGACAAGCTTATCGTCCAGCCAGACATCGTCTTGATCCGAGAACGCAACATAATCGTCATCACTAATTCCTTTGGCGGCAATATCAAGGAGAGCAGAGAAATTGGCGCAAGCGCCTTTACCTTCTTTATCCTCTCGGATTATGAGATTAACCTCCACCCCATGCTGGCTGACGATCGATTCGACTTGCGCGGACAGCATGCCTGGATCGGGCTTGAACGTCGCTAGAAGAACATGTATCATCGAGACTGCCTAGACAAAGACGACAAGACGCTATCCCGGCCACGATAAATAACCGCCCATGTTGCTTGCAGACGCTTTGCCTTTTTGCGGATTGCCCCCGGGGCGAGACGAGCGACAACCCCGTAAAAGAAAGCCATTAGCCCAGAAATTCTTGCCCAAAACGGCGACGGACGCATTATTTCCAGTAATTTCCCGGCTTGCTCCTTCTGCCCGGGAGGAACTTGCGCAAGAGTCGCCAGAACCAAGCGTCTCAATATACCATGCATATTCAACCCAAACTCACGCTGCACCCATAAATAAAACAGTGCATTCCTGTATCCGCATCGCTTGAACCATTCGCCGGAAGACAGCGCATCTGTCCACAATCCGTCTGGACGACGCCTGTAGACCGCCATTATATCCGGCAAAAAACCGATTCTCCCCAGTCGGGCATGGTACAAATTAAGCAGCCAATCCGCAGGCAGTTCGAAAATCGGGAAATCATCGAAAAGTTTCCCGTCTGCATTCCAGCGATACATTACACTGTTGGTCTGTATGAAATTGTGCTTTGCAAGAGCCTGGCATGCAGATTCCCGGTGGAGAAATTCCTTGAAATCCGCCGGATAGACAGAATCCGGCTCCCGCCCATCTTCCCAGTGAACCCTTACCGGGTGGAAGCAAATGGTACATTCGGGATGCGCATCCATGTAATCGACCTGCTTTTGCAGTTTGAGCGGGTCGATCCAATAGTCATCACCTTCGCAGAATGCAACATACTTGCCACGAAGAGCCCGGCATGTTCTCTTGAGATTGCCATTGCTCCCATGCGAAACATTCTGTCCTGTGGATATGACGCGTATGATATCTGGATGCGCTCTCTCGTATTTTCTGCAAATATCGAGCGTGGCATCCGTAGAGCCGTCCTCGCCTATGACAAGCTCATACGGAAAATTGGTTTGCTGCTCCAGTACACCTTCTATGGCATCTGCAATATAGGACTCATGCCTGTAGGCCAACATGGCCACGGAAACCAAAGGTGTTCGACTCTTCACGATCTACTCAACTCCGCATCTTCGCCAATGTACATCTTGTTGTGCAAAATGCGGGTCAATTTCTTGGCGCCATCCTCGGTAAGATGATCGCAATCGATAAAATCTTCGTCCACAAACAGATCAGATCCCATGAAATCAATCACCCGCGCTCCTTCTGGCGGACGCAATTTGAAGCCTGGCGGCAGTTCGCGCATATAATCGGACCGTAGCGGCGGAATTACAATAGTCAACTTAAGGTTCTTTGCACGACAAAAATCTATCATTTCGCTTACATACCTGTCGCTATCGCCATTGCTGAGTTTAAGATGCATCGCGACACGCGCTTTCAAATCGACATTTGGCATAGGCTGCCGCTTTATCGCATTGCCGCGATAATCCGGCGGAATGGCATGAAGGTGCTCGTCGACAACTTTCAGGAAAACCTCTTCGCAGGCAGAATAGCTTTCGCCTATGTTCGTATCTCTACGAACTTCGTCTACTTGCGGCCTCATACCGTAGAAATGCAACCAGGGAATACGTCTAAACCCGTCTCTTCCGCGATCAATGACATTACCGCGATTGAATACATCATAGAAATAGACGATCCGTGAAAGCACTGGTAACCGGCCAGCCCAATATTTCAGCATGTGAAAGCTGTAATATGCGTCACAAGAAGGGTCGGCAAGATTATAGCTACTTTCCGTTGCGTAATATCCATAATGGGCATGGGAAGAACCAAGGCACAGTTCTTTTACTTCGTGCGCAATACGTTTCAACCCTCCGATTTTAAAAACCGGTTCGCGCCACAAGGCTTCTACAAATTGGAAGTTTATAGGCTTCCATATGGCAAAGATAGTAGTCCCTCGACAAGCTATACCGCCGTCCATATAAGCGATTTTCCCGGCAGGATTTACAGACCAGCCGCAAAATGAATACCCCTGTCTCCGCCAACCAAACCCTTGTTCAATCAAAGGTATGCGAGTTTCTACACCATGCCGAAGACACATCAAATACACACGGCCAGTGCCATCGTTGCTATTGAAC
>JBGURT010000037.1:0-10887 GCA_045132115.1 Kiritimatiellia bacterium | reverse complement strand
CGCGCCACGCTCCCAACCCTCGTCACCTTTGAGGGTGAATCTAGGCGGATTCTTGCAAAGCGTACAGGCGTCGGACTTGTCCACCATCGACTGCGCAAAGGCGAGCAGATGGCGGAACGGCCGCGGCGGAACGGCCGCTACGCGATAATACTGCGCGAGAGCCCTTCGCGCCGGCTTGCACCACGGATAGATGAAAAGGAAAACAGGCCACAACAGAATATTAACCGCGTGCTTGCCGAATGCGCGGTAGACGAGCCACAGGGCGAGGATGCGCCACCGTCCGGCCGACTGTTCACTCTGCGCGTACCACATGGCGGGAATAGAACCAAGAGAAAAACAGCCCCAGCGCGAAGGTGACGCCCATCGAGCGCGTGACTGCGAAGGAAGTGAAGGCGAGAAGCCCCAGCCCTGCGAGCGAGGTGAGAAAACTCGCGAGAACAATGCGCCGTCGAGAAGGCTCGGCATGGAAGATCGCATAATCCAGCCCCAGCCCGACTATCACGAAAAATGCGACCAGCTGAAAGAAATTGACGCTCAGGCCAAAATATCCGAGCACCCCCAAGGTGCTCGCGACCGACGCCAAAACCGGCAGGAACAGCTTGAGCGAACGCATGAGCGCGAGGGCGACCAGCAAAACGGCGAGCGACACCGAAACCAGCAAAGCCGTTTCGCGTGAAAGCGCGATGAAGAGGCGTTCGAGTTCCTCCTTTGGCGAAAAATCGGTGCCGCCGGGAGCGACGAGCATGAAGGCACCGGAAGCATCATTGCGAATGACGAAGTTTCCGCAATCGAGCGGAAAGTTCTCCGGCGTGGCGGGGTTGAACGCGGGCGGCGGATCTCCGGCGTCTGCCGCAAAGGCCGACACGAGCAGATGGTTTTCTGCTTGGGTTTTCTCGCTCGGGATCATTGCGCTCAACCCGGCGGCATTTTTCTTTTCCTCGAGCTCGAGCGCCTCCTGCAGCGTCGCGGCTTCAGTCACGGCGAATGAAGTTTCGCCGCCAAAGGAGTCGGCTACCGCCTTCTCGCCCTTGAGCATAAGCGGGTCCGGAGTGTAGAACGACGACGCCTCGTTCGCAAAACGGACGAGCGCGAGACCGGGCAAGGTCGCAAGAAAAACTATCGCCGCAAACTTACGCATATAAAAATGGCGACAAGGCCGGAGACGGTGAATACGGCCATCTGCCTGAGGATGGCGACATGGGAAAAGAAAAGCGGGAAGAACGCGATTAGCGTTGTAAAAAGCGCATACTTGAGGCGAGGATTTTTGCCATGGTAGCAATAATCGACTCCAAGGCCGATAAGCGAAGTGCCAAAGAGGAAGGTCAGCACGTGCGGAGCGGCGAAGCACAGGAAAAGCGCGGCTGTTCCGGCGGCAAATCCCGCAAGGAGCGTAAGCGCCGTGGGGATGACAAACCTGAAATCGCGAAAGAGCCAAAAGCCGATCGCGAGCACAAGCGCGATCGAAACGATCGAAAGGATGTTTATTTCTCTCACGGAAGAACGTTTGGCGAGATACGCGTGGAACGGTGCGCCGGAAAGAAACACATCGTCGCGATTGCGCGCGAGTTCTACGAGTTCGGGGATGTGGTTCGCCTTGCCGGTCAAAATAACATTGCCTTCCTTGGGCTTGGGAAAACGGGACATGAGCGACACGAGAAAGGCGTGGGTAAAATAATACGGGTCTTCGCTTTTCGGAACGAGTCCCATGCCGCCATAGTCCATGCGCATAACCGAACGGCGAACCTTCGCGTACTCGCCATTTTCAAGACGCTCGCGGTCGCGCGGCGCGAGCAGCCCGCCGCCATGGGCGGCATAATATGAAAGCAGCTCGTCCACCTCCGGCAACGTGTCCAGCTCCGCGGTCGCGCGGACGGCGCGCACCGCGTCCTCGGTCGTGCAAAGAACGCGAATGCGGTCGGAAAGATGGGCGTTGAGGAGCGTGAGCATGGAATCGCGCTCGCCGCCCAAGAGAGAAAAAAGGTCTGTCGAAAGCGCAAGCGCCACGAACAGACCTTTCGCCGCTATCGACGCAAAGAACATCAGAGGGTGGAGAAAATCGCCGCCGCGAGATCGTCATACGTCTCGAAAGCGGGAAGATCGGGATTATCCTTCTTGATCTGGTCGGTCGAGCGGAAGAGAAATCCTGCCTTTGAGGCGCGGATCATCTCAAGGTCGTTGTAGCTGTCGCCCGAAGCGACAGTCTCGAAACCGCAGCTCTGCAATGCCTTGACGGTCGTGAGCTTCGTGTGCGGACAGCGGAGCTTGTAGCCGACGATCCGGCCTTCGGGGTCGGTCGTGAGAGTATTGCAGAAAAGCGTGGGCCAGTTGAGCTTCTTCATGAGCGGACGCCCGAACTGGTCGAACGTATCGGAGAGAATCAAGACCTGGGTCTTTTCGCGCAGACGGTCGAGAAACTCCTGCGCGCCGATAAGCGGCTCGATGCGGCTGATGACATCCGTCACGTCCTTGAGCTTCAGGTTGTTCTTGGCGAGCAGATCGATGCGGTAGTGCATGAGCTTGTCGTAGTCCGGCTCGTCGCGAGTAGTGCGCTTGAACTCCGGAATGCCAACCTTGTTTGCGAACTCGATCCAGATTTCCGGCACCAAAACGCCTTCCAGATCAAGACATGTGATGAACATATTTGCTTCCTTGTGTGGTTGTTCTTCGTCTTTTCCTGGGCGAGTTGAAATATCAGTGGCGGAACGAGCGCTGGCCCGTGAAGACCATGGCGATATCATGCTCGTTGCAGCAGTCGATCACATCCCAGTCGCGGATCGCGCCGCCGGGCTGGATGATGGAAGTGATGCCTTCGCGAATGCCCACCTCGGCGCCGTCGCGGAACGGGAAGAAGGCGTCGGATACCATCGCGCAACCGGGGAGACCGCCCTTCTCGGCCTTCGTCTGCTCCATGATTTCGGCCTGCTTCTTCGCGCCATCCTCTTCGCCGAACACAAGGCGGAGATCGTTGAAAGGCTTCTGGTATTTCTCCCAGCTGATCCAGTCGGCGTGCTTGGTGTACGCCTTGTCGCGCGCGATTTCGGCAACGCCAACGCGATCCTGTTCGCCCGTGCCGATCCCAACCGTCGCGCCGTCCTTCACATAAAGGACGGAGTTGGAGGTGACGCCGGCTTCGACGAACCACCCGAACATCAAATCCTCGAGTTCCTTTGGCGTGGGCTGGCGCTTGATGCGATGTTCCTCTAAGGACACCGCGCCGGTAGCCTTGTCGGTCAACTTGCGTTGAGCGACGGCCTCGATGAGATCCTCGGGCGTCCTCGCGTTCACACTGAAGCTCGTCTGCGCGACGATACCGCCGTCAATCAGGGCCTTGAAGTCCAGAACGCGCTTGCCAACGAACGAGACGAGGCGATCCATGTTCTTGATCCGGAAGACGCGGAGATTTTTCTTCTGGGCGAAGATGTCCATCACGCCTGGTTTGAAGTCGGGCGCGACCACGACTTCGGCATAGTTCTCGGCGATGAGACGCGCAGTCTCCACATCGCACTCGCGGTTGAGCGCGATCGCGCCGCCGAACGCGGCGAGACGATCGGCCTTGTTGGCGCGGAAGTAGGCCTCGGCAAGTGTGGAGCCAGTAGCGACGCCGCAAGGATTGTTGTGCTTCACGATCACCGCGCAAGGCTTGTCCGTCAAGTAGCGCAGGATATTTAGCGCATTGTCGGTATCGGTGATATTCGTCTTTCCCGGATGCTTGCCCGACTGCAACAGCTCCGGCACCGAAGCCAGATAATCGCCGCCCTGGACGAACTCTACTTCGCCAAGCTGGAGATTGCCGCCCGCAAGGCGATAGAGCGCGGCTTCCTGTCCGGGATTCTCGCCGTACCTCAAGCCCTTCTCTTCGCCGCCGATGTTCCAAGTCACCTTCTCGTAGGCGAGCGTTTCGCGCTTGTCGCCGTCGATGAACGAAATCTCCATCCTCGGAGCGAAATGCTCCGTTTCGATCGTCTTGTATGCTGCTTTGAGGTCTTTCATTTTCTGGTCTTCTTTCGTTAGAATTTGAGCGATTTCCCGTCTTCGGCGAGCTTCGCCTTCATGCGGGCGTGCGCCTTGCCGGCGAGAATCGCTTCGGCAAGCGGGTCTTCAAGATAAGTCTGTATGACGCGCCTCAAGGGGCGCGCGCCAAGGCTCGGGCTGTAGCCTTTTTCGACGAGGAAATCCACAGCCTTCTTGTCGAGCGAAAGTTTGATCTTGTTGTCCTTGAGCCGCGCCTGGAGCTTGTCGAGCTCAAGCTTGAGGATTTTCTCGACGTCCGCGCGCTCGAGCTTCTTGAATACGACCATATCGTCGTAGCGGTTGAGGAGCTCCGGGCGGAAGGTCTTTTTGGCCTCGTCGACAAGCTTGCGGCGCAAAACTTCGTGGCTCGTCTCGATCGTCTCCGACTGAAACCCGAGACTCCGCCCCTCGCGGGCAAAATCAAACCCGAGGTTCGCGGTACAGATGATTATCGTATTGCGGAAGTCGACGACGCGGCCTTGCCCATCCGTCAGGCGGCCATCGTCCATGATTTGCAGGAGCATGTTCATGACGTCCGCGTTGGCCTTTTCGAATTCGTCGAAGAGTACGACGCTGTACGGCCGGCGGCGCACTTTCTCGGTAAGCTGTCCGCCTTCATCATAGCCAACATATCCGGGCGGCGCGCCCACGAGGCGCGAGGACGAATATTTCTCCTGGAACTCGCTCATGTCGATCGTGATGAGCGCTTTTTCGTCGCCGTAGACTTTGTCGGCGAGCATTCGCGCGAGGTAGGTCTTGCCCACGCCCGTGGGACCCAGAAACAGGAAACTGCCGATCGGGCGGCGAGGATCGCCCAGCAAGGCGCGCGAACGCCTGAGCGAACGCGCGATGGACTTGACGGCTTCGTCCTGCCCCACGACGACTCCCGCCAGGT
Source organism: Kiritimatiellia bacterium (assembly GCA_045132115.1). Classification (GTDB taxonomy): domain Bacteria; phylum Verrucomicrobiota; class Kiritimatiellia; order RFP12; family UBA1067; genus UBA1067. The sequence goes on along the minus strand of JBGURT010000037.1, from coordinate 5,981 downwards.
CTTTCTCCATGGAAAGGAGTTTTTCCGCGGTGGTGGAATCCATCTTCTCAAGCGGCACGCCGCTCATGATCGAAACGGTCTCGGCCACGTCCTCTGCGCCGGCACCGATTACTTCGCCGCCCTGCTCCTTGCGCCAAGCCGAAAGCGCCTTGTCGAACTCGGCCTTCTTTTCCGAAATCTTCGAGCGCAGATTCGCCGCCTGATCGAATGCGCCCTTCGCGGTGAACTCCTCGCGCGAACGCCTAAGGGCGGCAATCTCGTTTTGCAGCTCGACAATCGGCTGCGGACGCGCACTGCGGGCGATCCTGAGCCTCGCTCCGGTTTCGTCCATGGCGTCGATCGCCTTGTCGGGAAGCTGACGCGAAGGCAAATAGCGCGCGGTCAACTCCACGGCCGCCTTAAGCGCCTCGCGCGAAAAGCGCACGCCATGGTGCTCCTCGTACTTGGGCGCGATACCCTTGAGTATCTCGATGGAATCCTCGATGGAAGGCTCGTCAATCTGCACCGGCTGGAAACGGCGCTCCAACGCGGCGTCTTTTTCGATCGACTTGTGGTATTCCTTCAAGGTCGTCGCGCCAACGCACTGGAGCTCGCCGCGCGCAAGCGCAGGCTTCAAGATGTTCGCGGCATCCATCGCGCCTTCTGCACCGCCTGCTCCAACCATGGTATGGATTTCGTCGAGGAACAAAACGATGTTCCCGGCGCGACGCGTCTCATCGACAATCTTCTTGAGCCGCTCCTCGAACTGGCCGCGGTATTGGGTTCCCGCCACGACTCTCGCCATGTCAAGCGCCACGACGCGCTTGCCGAGCATACGCTCCGGCACGTCGCCGGATGCCATCGCCTGGGCGAGACCTTCGACAACCGCGGTCTTGCCCACGCCCGCCTCGCCGATCAATACCGCATTGTTCTTCGTGCGGCGCGAGAGAATCTGCACAAGGCGGCGGATTTCTTTGACTCTGCCGATTACCGGGTCGGTCTTGCCTTCCTTGGCGAGCTGGGTGAGGTCGCGCCCGAAAGCGTTGATTGTTGGCGTCTTAACTGCCTTGCCGTTGCCGCCCTCCTTGCGCGGCGCTTCTTCGCCATCGCTTGCAGGCTCTTCGGCATCATCTTTGGGCGGCGTTGCGTCCTGAGCTGGATTGAGCGCGGCAAGAAATTTGTCCACCCCTATCCCGGCGTTGAAGAGCATTTGCGCGGCGGCATTCTCGCCTTCGCGCAACATCGCAACCACGATCGCCTCGGTGCCGATAAGCCCCTCGGGGCCGCCTACTTCGATCTGTGCGAGTTCCAGCACCTTCTTCGTCCGCCCGGTAAAAGGCAATTGTCCGCGCTGCATCACGCCGGATTCGTTCCCGGCGATCATCGAACGCATCGCCTCGCTAAGGTCTTCAAGTTTCACGCCCATGGCGACGAAACGCTTGCACGCCATCGCCTCGGGGATTGCCAAAAGCGACAACAGGATATGCTCGCACCCGATCGCGTCATGCCCCATCTGCTGCGCGCAACTGTTCGCGCCGTTTATGGCGTCCATCGCGTGCTTGGTGAGTTTCATCTTGCTCATCCGAAAATCCTCCTCGCGCGCTCATTGAGGCGCACCTTGGCAAAACGCGCATTCGCGTTGTCTGCCCGCACCGCATCTTCTTCGTATGGGTCGTGATCCGTAGACGCGGCAATCTTCGCCTGGCGGCGGGCAATCGAATCTATCTCCCGCTCGGTTATGCCGTCGAGAAAACCTTCACGCGTCGCGAGCTTCAACGGAGAAAGCAAATCCACATATTCCCCGGCGGCGAGAAGCCGTGCGCTGCGGAGAACGCTGATCGAGCGCGCTAGGGTGTCTGCGAACACGAGCGGATCGTCCTCGACAAGCGCGATGCGCGCATACCGCTCCTGATCCACGAGATCCTGCAGCGCTTCCCACGCCTTCTTCGAGTCCTTCAGGTCCTTTGCATACATGACGCGATAGAGGTGGCCGCTGTCGCGGCCGCCGTCGAACGGATGCTCGAGCCGCATGTCCAGCGTTTCCATCGCGCGCTTCACCTTCTCGAGATCGCCCATCAGGAAGAGACCCTCCAAATGGAGAAAGCCGTTCATCATGAACTCGGCCATCGATTTCCCGGGCTTGATTTCCTCAAAGGATGCGTTGTCAAGCGAGGCTCCCTCTCCCATACGCCGGGCGATGGTGTTCTTCACGGTATCGAGAATGCCGCCCACGGCGTCGATCATCTTGCGCATCGCTTCGTCGCCATCCGCCGGTTCTTCTCCATCTTGGGAAATGCCGAAGCCCCCGTCGCCTTCGTCGCGCTCGTCATCCGCCGCCATTTTTTCGGCACAGGCCGCGCACACGTAACGCTCGTCGTCCTCGCCGCGGCCTTTGAGCACCTTGACGGCCTCGGCCTTGTTGCAAATTTCACATTTCATTACAGATTCGGGTCCTCCGCGTATAGATCGCCCTGTTCCATGGAGCTGTCGATCTCGTCTTCGCTGACCACGTTCTCCTTGCCCTCGGCGCCTATGTCGCGATCGAAGAAGCGCGTATACTCGCGCCAGAATTCCACCTTGACTTCGCCGGTCTCGCCGTTGCGGTTTTTCGCCACATCGATTATCGCGAGCCGCTCGTCCTTGCTGTCGGGGTCGGTCGCCACGCGGCTGGGGCGCCGCAAAAGGAGCACGACATCGGCATCCTGTTCGATCGCGCCAGAGTCGCGCAAGTCGGAAAGCTTGGGTTTTTCGTATTTGTCGCCGCGTTTTTCGTTGTCGCGCGACACCTGCGAGAGTACGATCGCGGGGATGTTCCACTCTTTGGCCATGGCCTTGATCTGCTGGGAGATCATGCTCACTTCCTGCTGACGCCCCTGCTTGGCCATGTCACGGCACTGGCAAAGCTGGAGATAGTCGATCACAATGAGTTCGATGCCGTGCTGCTTCTTCATGCGGCGGGCACGGGCGCGCAAATCCATGACGTCCAGCCCCGCCGAGTCGTCAACCACGAGCGGCGCTTTCTTGAGCCGGTCGACGATAGGCCCCAGACGCTTGCTCGCCTCCTTGCGCACATCCTTGGGCATCAGATTGCGGTTGAGTTGCCAAGTATTGATCTGAGCCGCGCCCGATACCATGCGCTTCACAAGCGCCAACACCGGCATTTCCAGACTGAAAATCCCTACCGGATGGGGCTTGGGGTCGTGCTTCACGGGCATGCCGTTCATCATGCACCCTGTCGCGACGCTTTCTGCGATATTCATCGCGAGCGACGTCTTGCCAACCGAAGGACGCGCGGCGATGACGATCATCTCCGCCTTCTTGAGCCCCATGAGCCGCTCGTCGAGATGCGTAAGCCCCGTGGAAAGACCATTCACGATTCTGCCGCCGGAGTCGAAAAGATTGTCGATCTCCATCCCGGCTTGCGCCACCGCGGAAGACCACGACTGTGTCTTGTTCGCATTGGTGCCGATTTCCAAAAACGACTTTTCCGCAAATCCCAAGACCGCCTGCGGATCGGGATTTTCCGCCTCTTCGTAGCAGCGCTTCACGACCTGTTCGCTCTTCGCGATCATGGTGCGCCGCAGCGCCTTCTCCCTCACGATCTTGATGTAATACTCGGCGTGCGCCGTCGTGGGCGTGTCGTCGATAAGGCTCATCACATACGCTTCGCCGCCAACGTCGTCTATCTGCCCCGAAACCTTGAGCTCGTCAATTAGCGTCACCGTATCGAGCGGACGCGAATTGCGCGAAAGTTTTTCGATCGCCGCGAAAATCTTGACGTTGCGCGGATCGTAAAAACTCTCGCTAGTGATGCCTCCAGCGAGCGCAATGTCAAGAACGCGGTCTTCGCCAACGCCTGTCGTATCGAGCAAAATCGACCCCAGCACCGCGCGCTCGGCCTCTGCGCTGCAAGGCGGATTGCGTTTTGTTTTTGCTGTCGCCATCTTTCCAGAAACTCCTTACTGTTCTTCGGTGACGCGCAATATCTCTTTGACGCTCGTCACTCCTTTGAAAACCTTGTCCCAACCGTCTTCGCGCAGCGTCTTCATGCCTTTGGCGAGCGCGAGATTGCGGATTTGCGTGGCGTTTTCGCGGCGCACGATCGCGCCTTCGATATCTTCGTCCACGTCCAGAACCTCGAAGAGTGCGCGTCTTCCCTTGTAGCCGGTGCGCGAACACGCATCGCATCCGTTCGGCTCCCACACCGTCTGGGACTTGGGCGGCACGGAGAGGTTGTAATACTTCATGTCGAGCGGCATTTCGCGGCGGCACTGAGGGCACAAACGGCGGCAAAGCCGCTGACCCATGACCCCCGCCACTGCCGACGCAATCAAAAACGGCTCCACCCCCATATCGATAAGACGCGGGAATGCGCCCGCCGCATCGTTCGTGTGCAAAGTCGAAAACACCATGTGGCCCGTGAGCGAAGCGTTGATCGCAATCTCGGCAGTCTCGCGGTCGCGGATTTCTCCAACCATGATGATATCCGGGTCCTGACGCAAAAACGCCCTCAAAGCACGCGCAAACGTCATCCCGATATCCGCTTGCATCTGCACCTGGTTGATGCCAGCCATGTGGTATTCGATAGGATCTTCCGCCGTCATGATTCTGACGTCGATCTTGTTCACCTCTGAAAGGAACGAGTAGAGCGATGTGGACTTGCCCGACCCCGTAGGCCCGGTCACGAGGAAGATGCCGTTGGGGCGGTGGATTATTTTGTCCACGACAGCGAAGTCGCGCTCGTTGAATCCGAGATCGGTCATCTTCACAAAATTGCCGCTCTTGGCCAAAAGACGAAGCGAAATCGATTCGCCATACGCAGCCGGCATCGTCGAAACACGGATATCGATATCTTCGCCGCCAATCCTGATGCCGATTCGTCCATCCATCGGCAGACGCTTTTCCGCGATATCGAGGTTCGCCATAACCTTGATACGCGAGATGATTGCCGCTTTCAGCCGGTTGAGTTGCGGCGGAACGTCTACCTTGTGGAGCATGCCGTCGATGCGATACCGTATCCTAAGTTCCGTCTCCTGCGGCTCGATATGGATATCCGTCGCGCCTTGACGGTCGGCCTCGGCGATGATTTGGTTCACGAACTTGACGATCGACGCCTCCTCGCCCATTTCGCTGACGTCGATCTTGCTCATCGCGCCGAAGTCTTCATCGACGCTGTAGCGCCCGTCTTCGATCATCTTCTCGATCGCGTCCGCGCCCACGCCGTAATACTTCTTTACGGCCTTCTCCACCTCTTCGCGCGGTGCAAGCGCAATTTCGACCCTGAGTCCGCAAAGGAGCCTCAATCCATCCGCCGCCTTGGTGTCGAAAGGATCCGACGAAACAACGGTGAGCGATCTCTCTGAGATTGCAAAAGGCAAGACGTCATATTGGTACACCGCGCTCGCAGGCAGGCGCGCGAGCGCTTCCTGACTTGGGCTGCGGCGCTCTAGATCGACAGTCTCAAGCCCCAAGACCTTGCCGACGCCGACAAGGAAATCCGCCTCCTTCACGCCGCCGAATTTGACGCACGCCTCCGCAATTCCCATGCCGGGATTGCGTTCGCGCGCTTCCATTATACGCGCGAGCGCGGCGTCGGAATAGACGCCGGAAGACCTCAGGATCATCGTCGAGAGTGCAGAATTTTCGCTCATGTATGAAATTATAGCAAAAATCGGGTTGATTTTCCACCCTAAAATATGATATAATATATTTTGTTCGCACGAAACAAGGCGGGCGTAGCTCAGTGGCAGAGCATCGGCCTTCCAAGCCGAGTACGAGGGTTCGATTCCCTTCGCCCGCTCCAGAGCGGCCAGAGTGGCGTAATGGCAGCCGCAGCAGACTCAAAATCTGCCGCACGCAAGTGCGTGAGGGTTCGAGTCCCTCCTCTGGCACCAGACAAGTTGCGAACAAAACCATGGAGGGGTGTCCGAGTGGTCGATGGTGCAACCTTGGAAAGGTTGTGTGGGCGCAAGTCCACCGGGGGTTCGAATCCCCCCCCCTCC
>JBGURT010000036.1:0-26345 GCA_045132115.1 Kiritimatiellia bacterium | reverse complement strand
ATTCCGAACACTGAAGTTAAGGGCCCCATCGCCGAGGGTAGTGCGTCGCTCGGACGTGCGAGAGTAGGACGCCGCCGGCTTTTTTTTGTTCTGCAAAGCCGCTTTTCTTTTTGCCGCCATGGGTTTGCTTGAAATAGGAAAGAATTTCGGCGATTTTTGCGTCGTCAGGCTGCTTGGACAAGGCGGCATGGGAGAGGTGTATCTTCTTAGATCGATCCACACCGGAAACCTGTTCGCCGCCAAAATAATGCATCATCCGGCGGACGAAGAAGTTATCGAATTCCGCACCAGATTCCTCCATGAGGCGGAAATCGCCATGCGCATCGAGCATCGCAACCTGATCAAGGTCTATGATGTCGGCGAAGATCCCGAAACCGGTCTTTGCTATATGATCATGGATTACATTTCGGGCGGCAGTTTGACCGCGCGCATCAGGAATCGCGGGCCGCTTTCAATCCGCGAAGCCCTTTCTGCGATCATCCAGATTTCATCGGCTTTGAGCCTTGCCCACGCGCAAGGAATTGTCCATCGCGATATCAAGTCTGACAATATCATGTTCGACGGCGATGGCGTCCCCAAGCTTGCGGACATGGGAATTGCCAAGGTGTCGGGCGGGACGAAAACGACGACCGTCACCACGACCGGAATAATGATCGGCACCCCGGCGTATATGGCTCCGGAACAGATGATGGATTCGCACAACGTCGATGCGCGCGCCGATATCTATTCGCTAGGCATAGTTTTTTACGAAATGCTTGCCGGGTCAAGACCGCATGGAGAATCGACGGCGGTGGAGATCGTTGCCAAGGCCGTGCGCGGCGAATCCATCCCGGACGTCCGCGACGTGCGGCCGGATGTCCCTGCAGGCGTGGCCGTGCTGATAAGCCGTATGTGCGCCCCCAACAAGAACGACCGTCCGCAGACGCTTGCAGAAGTCATCCGCCTTTGCCAGGCGGCAGCCATTGGCAAGACAATCAAGCCAAACCGCAAATCCGGTGCCAAGCCGGGCAAGCGCAACTACAACCTTGTTGCCGTGATGGCGGGTGCTGCGTTTGCCGTTTTCGGGATTGCGGGCGCGGTTTTGGCGCTTAAAAGCGGCGGCAATGCCACTAGTGCGCCTACGCCGGTAGTAATCACGAATGTGGTAGAGGTTGTAAGAGTCGTGACCAATGAAGTGGCGCAAGCTGCAGAACCCCGGCCGGCATACGAGCCATCGGGAGAATCGCCGCCGACCGGCAGTTCCAGATCGGGCGCGGCGAAACCGATCGTCGAAAATCCAAACTACGAGGCTAGGATAGACGGCGGCAAATTGATCATCACCTGCTGCAAAGGCAAGTATGATTTCGCGTCGGTGTTCGGCACCCGGGATGGAGTTTTTGCGCTCCCGAAAGAGCTGGCCGGAAGATTGCCGAAAGATGTCCTGCTTCAACCTTGTGAGATGTGTTTCGGACGCACCGACCCCAATTTCGGCGTCGATTATCCCAGATGGATTTCAATCGGCAAAGGGAATTACGGCGGTGTGCTGTGCGACAAGGTGAAAATAGACGAAGACCGCGCGTTTTCCGGACCGAACGGTGAAAAAGTTCCGCGTTTGGTGTATCCTTTCAAGACGGACAAATATTATGTTCTCTTAAAGCCCGGCGACGATTTGACTTTTGCGTTTTGGGAAAAGGACAGCCAGCACACGAACAGGCTCAAGCGGGCGGAAAGCGTGCGCTTCGCCTATTGCGGCAAATCACTCGATTTGCACGGATTCGGGGTGTACAAGAAATCCGAGCAGACGACATACAACCCGATTTTCGAATTTGTCTTCAACATAGTCAAGACAAGCGAATTGGACGAGAATGCGCGCTGGCTTGCATTCGATTCTGCGGACGGAGCCAGACTGGGCTACTGCTTCACCAATATTCAGGGCAAGCTTGCGCTCCCGAAAGAAATAGACGGCAAAAAAATCGTCGGGGTGGACGACAGCCACGGATGGAGGATTGACAACCGGGAGTCGATAACCGGAATCGAAATCCCGGAAGGCTATGTCGACATTAAGGGCGATTGGCTCTTTGCGAATACAGCCATCAGAGAACTTCGTTTTCCGGACTCCTTCAAGCGGCTGGAGGTGATACAGCATACATTCGGCGGAAGCAAGAATCTCGAGCGCGTCTACCTGAACAAATGCGAGCGGTTTGCAGGCTGCAACTTCTCGGATTGTCCCAGGCTGGAGCGCTTTGAGGTCGCTCCAGACAACAAGGTCTACAAATCGCTCGATGGCGCAATCTACAATCATGACTACACCTATTTAGTCGCCTATCCGCAGGCGAAAAAGAATTTCTGGCTTTCAGAGCAATGCAAGAGTATCGGTTTTTGCGCACTTTCAGGCTGCAAGTTCAAGAAGCTCAAAATCCCTGACGGGATAAAATCGGTTGGTGCGTATGCGTTCGAGCGCAGCCCCAATCTCGAAGAGGTGGAAATGCCGGCGAGTCTGGAATACATGGTAGCCAACGCATTCAACATGTGTCCGAAGATGCGCAAACTCATAATTCACGGCGACGGGAAAGTCTGGAAGCGCAAATTGAAAAATCTGCCCGGAGAAATCCAGGTGGAATATGTTCCGGTGTCGAATCCGGCGCATAGACAAGACGGGAAATCCGGCAAAAAACGCGGCAAGGCAAGATGGAACTGAAGTCGATATCGCTGTCGGATGCGGGGAAAGTCCGCATGGAGAACCAAGATTCGCTTTTGGTTGATGACGCCAAGGGGCTTTATGTTGTCGCCGACGGCATGGGAGGCGGCAAGGGCGGTGCTTTGGCGAGCAAGTGGATCTGCGAAGATCTTGAAGGCGCCGAGACTCTTGGTGCGATTCGCGCCGCGCTTGAAAAGGCGGATCGGCGAATCAAGGAGTTCGCCGCGCGTGAAGGATTCAAGATGATGGGCTCGACGGTTGCGTTCGCAGCCGGGTCCCGCTTCAGCGGCGTAGCCGATCGGCTTGCAGTCGGCTGGATGGGCGATTCGCGCGTATACAAGCTCTCGAACGGGAGGCTTTACGCGCTCACGAGCGATCACACGATCGGAAATGAATTGAGCAAGGCGTATCCGGACGCTGCCGATCTGGCGCGGCGAAACAATCCGCTTGCCCATGTGCTCACGCATTCTATCGGCACGGGAGATGGCTTTGCGCTTTCGGAGACTGCGACCTACGTGCGGCACGGCGACAAGCTGCTTTTGTGCTCGGATGGCGTTCACGATCTGATTCAGGACGGCGAGTTGGCCTGTTTGCTCGGCAAGCCAGATGCGGTCGAAGCGATTGCCGAATGCGTCCGCGAACGCGGGGCCCACGACAATTTCTCGATGATTGTCATTGAAGTCTCCTTGGAGCCAAAGCACTAGGCGCAAGGGGAGCTTGCGTTTGCCGCTGGATGCGACGGAATTTGCCTTTACCCGGAAACCGGCGGAGGCATACTGGATTTTCCGCACGATTTTTGGTATAATACACAACTATCATGAAAAGAGTCATAATTTCCGTAGTCGGCAAGGACACGGTGGGCATTATCGCCCGCACGGCGACCTATCTCAGCAAGGCGAATGTCAACATTCTCGATATTTCCCAGACGGTAGTGCAGGGATACTTCCACATGATGATGATTGTGGATGTAGCCAAGTGCAAAACCCCGTTTGCGCAGTTCGCCGCCGAGGTTGCCGCGCTCGGGAGCGAGATCGGTGTGGACGTGCGCGTCCAGAAGAGCGAGATTTTCGAGAAAATGCACCGGGTGTAAGCGATGATCATCAGTCAGGAAGAAGTCATCGAGACCAACACGATGGTGCGCGAGGAGAACCTCGACGTGCGCACCATCACGATTGGCGTGAGCCTTTTGGATTGCGCGGACGCGGATCTCAAGAAGACTTGCGACAATATCTACGCCAAGCTCATGCGCGTGGCGAAAGACCTCGTGAAAACGGGCGAGGATATCGCTGGAGAGATTGGCGTCCCGATCGTCAACAAGCGGATTTCGATAACCCCCGCGGCGATCGTGGGGTCGGCCTGCTGCAAGAAGCCCAAGGATTTCGTGAAGATCGCGAAGACGCTCGACAAAGCGGCGGCGAAGCTCGGCGTCAACTTCATCGGCGGCTACAGCGCCACGGTGCAGAAGGACATGACGAAGGCGGACGAACTGCTGATGCGCTCCATCCCCGAGGCGATGGCGGTAACGAGCAGGCTGTGCGCGAGCGTCAATGTCGGGTCCACCAAGACGGGCATCAACATGGACGCGGTGCGCCTCATGGGCGAGATCGTCAAAGAGGCGGCGGAGCGCACCAAGAACCGCGATTCGATAGGCTGCGCGAAGATCGTCGTTTTGTGCAATGCGCCGGACGACAATCCGTTCATGGCGGGCGCGTTCCACGGCGTGAGCGAGGGCGACGCGGTAATCAATGTAGGGGTGTCGGGTCCGGGTGTCGTGCACCATGTGCTCAAGAATCTGCATGGCGCAGACTTCGAGACGCTTTGCGAGGCCATAAAGCGCACGGCGTTCAAGATCACGCGCGTTGGCCAGCTTGTCGCGCAGGAGGCGAGCAAGCGTCTGGGGATACCTTTCGGGATTATCGATCTTTCGCTCGCGCCTACGCCCGCAGTGGGCGATTCGGTCGCGGATATTCTCCGCGAGATTGGCCTCGAGCATCCGGGTGCGCCGGGAACTACCGCCGCGCTCGCGCTTTTGAACGACCAGGTGAAGAAGGGCGGCGTGATGGCGAGCTCTTATGTGGGCGGACTTTCGGGCGCGTTCATCCCGGTCTCGGAAGACCAGGGGATGATCGATGCCGTGGACGCCGGGGCCTTGACGATAGAAAAGCTCGAGGCGATGACTTGCGTCTGTTCGGTGGGGCTGGACATGATCGCGATTCCGGGAGACACTCCCGCAACCAGCATCGCCGGCATAATTGCCGACGAAGCGGCGATTGGCATGGTCAACCAGAAGACGACGGCGGTGCGCGTCATTCCCGTCGCGGGCAAGAAAGTTGGCGACCGCGTAGAGTTCGGCGGGCTTTTGGGCTATGCGCCGGTGATGCGCGTATCGCCTTTCGATTGTTCGGCCATGGTCAACCGCAAAGGACGCATTCCCGCGCCCATCCATTCGTTCAAGAACTGAGTCGTGGACAGACGGATCCTCATAAAAGGCGGAACGATAGTAGACGGCACCGGCAAGGCGGCCTTCACGGGCGATGTGCTTGTGGAGGGGGAGAGGATTGTGGGGATCGGGGCTTCCTCCTTCGCCATCCTCCTTCGCCGAGGCTTCGGAGGACAAGTGGCTACGGAGGACAGGCAGGGAACGGGGGATTGGGAAGAGATTGATGCGCGGGGGAAGATCGTGTCGCCCGGATTCATAGATTCGCACACGCATTCGGACGCATATCTGGTAATCGAACCCGACGCTCCCTCCAAGATCGCGCAAGGCATCACGACTGAGATCAACGGGCAATGCGGCGGCAGTGTGGCGCCGCGCTACGGCGAGGCGAGGTTGTCTTCGGACTGGGCGTCGCTGTTGGGGGAGAAACTCACGTGGCGCAGCCTTGGCGAATACCGCGAGGTGTTGGAGACGGCGCGCCCGGCGGTCAATACGGTGCAGTTCATCGGCCACAATACGCTAAGGAGCTCGGTCGTCGGCTATGCCGGGCGCACCGCGACGCCAGACGAACAGCGCGAGATGGAGCGGCTGTTGGCCAAGTCGCTCGATGAAGGCGGCTGGGGGCTCACGACGGGGCTAATCTACCAGCCCGGGAAATATTCCACGCCCGGAGAAGTCGTGGCGCTCGCGAAGGTGGCGGCGGCGAAAGGCGGCTACTATGCGACGCACATGCGCAGCGAGGGCGACAGGATCATCGAGGCGATAGACGAAGTTCTGGCGCTGGTGCGCGAGACGGGGGTCAAGGCGGAAATCAGCCACCTCAAGACGAGCGGCCGGCGCAATTGGGGAAAGATCGACGCCGTGCTCGAGAAGCTGGAGGGCGCGATCGCCGAGGGCCTTGTCTTGGGGAGCGACCGCTATCCGTTCTGTGCGGCGGGGACGGATCTCGATGTGGTTTTCCCGGACTGGGCGGGAGAGGGCGCGGCCAAGGCGGAGTGCGTGCGGCTGGCCGACCCCGCGACCAGAGCGCGCATCGTCAGCGAAATCGATTCTTCAGGCCGCGACTGGAACGACGTCATGGTGGGCGGCACCTGGCACGAAGAGACGAAGAAATATTCCGGGCGGCGGATCGCGGAAATAATGCGCGAAGAGAACCTGGGCGCGGGCGAGGTCGTGTGCCGGATTCTCGAAAAAGACCTTTGCCGCACGGGTGGATTTTTCTTCGGTATGAGCGAAGACAACCTCGACAAAATCCTCTTGCGGCCATGGATCGTGCCCGGGAGCGACGCATCGCTGCGCGCGCCGTGGGGACCGTTGGGCGCGGACCATCCGCATCCGCGGGCGTATTCGACGATGCCGGAGTTCTACCGGAGGTTGCGGAAACTCGGGGCGCCTACAGAAGCGATCGTCGCGAGAATGACGGATGTGCCGGCCAGACGGTTCGGGCTCGAGAAGCGCGGACGGATCGAGGAAGGATATTTCGCGGATATCGTCATCTGGGACGAGCGGGAATTCAAGGGCAACTCGACTTACACGGACCCTCACCGGTTCGCGTCCGGTGTGGAGATGACGATGGTCAACGGATGCGTGAGCTACCTTGGCGGGAAATTCACGCACGAGCGCAACGGAAAGTTTCTGGAAAGGAGATCATGAGCAAAATCAAAATATTGCCGTCGCTTTTGGCGGCGGACGTGGGGAATTTGCGCGGCGGCGTTTTGCGTGCGGCCGAGAGCGGCGCCGACGCGCTGCATATCGATATCATGGACCCGCACTTCGTGCCGAACATTTCCTTCGGGCCGGATGTCGTGAAGATGGCGAAGAACGCCGCCCCGGACCTCTACCGCAACGTCCACCTCATGATGCTCAGGCCGGACCGCTACCTCGCGCCGTTCGCGGAAGCCGGCGCCCAGACGATCCAGATCCATGTCGAGGCGGACTGCGACATCGGCAATACCTTGATCCGCATCCGCGAAATGGGCCTTAGGCCCGCGATCGCCATCAATCCGGAAACGGATGTCGTCAGGCTCAAGGAGTATCTTGGGATCGTGGATGAAGTTCTGGTGATGACGGTGCATCCCGGATTCGGCGCCCAGAAATTCATCGGCGAGTGCCTCGAAAAAGTGCGCTGGGTCCGCGAGCGCAAGCCCAATCTCGATGTCATGGTCGATGGCGGGGTGAATGGCGAGACGGCGGCGGAATGCGTCCGCGCCGGCGTGAACATGCTCGTTTCCGGGAGCTACCTCTACAAGCAGGCGGACATGGGAAAAGCGATGGAGGACATGCGCAATGTCTAGGATTTTGCTGGGCGTTACCGGGTCGATCGCGGCCTACAAGGCGGCGGAGCTCGTGCGGCTTTACGTGAATGCCGGGCACGAGGTGAAGGTGGTGATGACGAAGGCGGCGACGGAGTTCGTGAGCCCGCTCACGTTCCGGACGCTTTCGAAGAATCCTGTCGGCGTGGAGGAATTCGCGCCGCCCGAGGATTGGAAGCCGGAGCATATCGCGCTTGCCGCGTGGGCGGAAAAGGCGGTAGTCGCGCCCGCGACCGCGAATACGCTCGCGAAAATGCGCTTCGGGCTCGCGGACAACCTGTTGACCTCGGTGCTGCTCGCCACGCGCGCGCCGATCTTCGTCGCGCCGGCGATGAACGACGGCATGTGGGAGAACGCGGCGACGCAGGAGAATCTTGCCGCCCTCAAATCGCGCGGAGTCGCCATTATCGAACCCGGAGAAGGCCGCCTCGCCTGCGGCACGTGCGGCAAGGGACGCATGGCCGCGCCGGAAGAAATCTTCGCGAAAACCATTCAAGGCTGAACAAGGAGCAAAATGAAACACAAACCGCTCTTTATCGTCATGTCCGCGCCCAGCGGCTGCGGGAAGTCCACTTTGATCGACATGCTCCTCGAGGAGTATCATGACATCGGCTACTCGATAAGTTGCACGACGCGCGAGCCGCGCGGCGCCGAGGAAAACGGCATCGACTACCACTTCCTGTCGCGCGGGCGCTTTGAGGAGCTCGTCAAGGAAGGCGCGTTCATGGAGTATGCCGAGGTTCACGGCAATTACTACGGGACCCTCAAGGCGCCGATCGTCGAAGTCCTGAACGAGGGCCACTCGATGATTCTCGATATCGATGTTCAAGGAGCAGCCAAGGTTCGCGAGTATGTGCGCTCTTTGCCCAACAACGATCCGCTCAAGATCGGCTATATGGACGTGTTTATCTTGCCGCCGTCGATGGAGGAGCTGCGGGAGCGGCTGGAAAAGCGCGGCACCGATTCCCCCGCGACGATCGAGAAGCGCATGGCCAACGCCGAAGGCGAAATCGCGCGTCAGGGCGAGTATATGTACAAGGTGACGAACGACGACCTTGGGATGTGCTACAAGCGCCTGTGCGACCTCATCGACGCCGTAAGCGGAAGAATGTGATTTGGGGAACGGGGAACAGGGAGTTGGGTGATGAAAATCCTTAAGCGGGCAGAGTGGCGGGAAAGCGCGGAAGGCGAAAAGCCGGATGTTTCTTTTTTGCCGCCGATGGAACGCCGGCGGCTGACGCTGGTCGAGCGCGCCGCCTTGCATGTGGCCTGGCAAGTCTATCCGGATTTGGCGGAAGGTGGAGATTCCGCGCAGATTCCGGTTGTGTTCGCATCGCGTTGGGGAGAGATTGGAACGACTTTGAAGCTTATGCGCCAGATGCATGACGAGGGCGAGATGAGCCCCGCGGGGTTCAGCAATTCCGTGCACAATGCCGCCCCCGGGGCGTTGAGCCTTTTCAAGCGCAATCATGCGCCGTACACCGCCATCGCCGCAGGCGCGAGGAGCCGCGAGATGGGGCTTGTCGAGGCTTCCGCGTATCCCGGCAAGGTTTTGTTCGTTTATGCGGAGGAGGCGACGCCGGAGATGTACCGGCCGTATTTCCCGTCGGTCGAACAAACCCACGCCGAAGCGCTGCTTATAGAGAACCCGGTCGCTGTCTAGACCTGCGTATAGCCGTCTGCGTGGTCTGCGGGTCGCTTGCGTTTTTTACCGTTTTTTGGTATAATACAACTTAATGAAAACATATATTTGCGGGCATAGGAATCCGGACACGGACTCCATAACGAGTGCTTATGCGCTGGCGGATTTGCGCAGGCGCACGGGCATGGAAAACGTAGAGCCTATTTGCGCCGGCAACCTTACTCCGCGGGCCAAGTGGATATTCGCCCATTTCAATTTGCCGCCGATCCGCACCAAGCGCGACGTCTATCTTCGTGTAGAGCACATAATGGACGAAACGGTCCCGATGATAGACGGCGAAATGAAGCTCGAGGACGCCTTGAAGAAGCTTTCGGAGTCGGGCGAGTCGTCGTTGCCGGTAAAGGCGGCCGACGGCACGTTTTTGGGGATGCTTTCGCCCGCAAAACTGCTCGATTACTTTATCGCCCGCGGGGATCTCACGATAAAAACGAAGGATGCGAGTCTGCACCATTGCGCGCAAGTCCTGACTGACACCGATCGCGTGCACGACATCAAGAAAGCGTGCCTCAAGAATTCGCACAACCACTTTCCCGTCGTGGACAAGGACGGCAAACTCAAGGGAACGCTCTTGAAGCGTGCGTTCGCCGAAGAACCGCCGCGGCGCATGATTCTCGTGGACCATAACGAAATCGACCAAGGGATTCCCGGGCTGGAGGAAATTCCGGTAATCGAGGTCGTGGACCATCACCGCATCGCCTTCATGCCAACGAAAGACCCGATCCGCTACACGGCGGATGTGGTCGGCAGCACTTGCACTTTGGTCGCGCGGATGTACCGTGCGGCGGGGGAGCGTCCTACCAAGGGGATTGCCGGCGTGCTTATTTGCGGGATTATCGCCGACACGCTAATGTTCCAGTCGCCCACGACCACCGAAGCCGACAAGGCGATGTGCGCATGGCTGGAGAAGCTCGCGGGGGAATCGGCCGCAGACATCTGGGCGCAACTTTCGGAAATCGATTCGCCGCTCAAGACCATGGGCGTGGAGGCGGCGATCATGAGCGACGCCAAGCGCTATCGCGAGGGCGGGAAAGAGTTCATCATCGCGCAGATCGAAGAGACGCACATGTCGTTCGTGCACAAGCACGCGCAGGATTTGCAAGCGGCGGTGGACAAAGTCGTAGGCGCGGAGAAACTCGATTTCATGGCGCTTATGGTCACCGACCCCGTGCGCGGATATTCGGAGATGTTCTTCTCCGGCGACAAGGCTGTGCGGCACGAATTGCCGTACAAGCGCGGCGAGTATGGGACCTTGATCATGCCGGGGATACTCTCGAGAAAGAAACAGCTTTTGCCCGAAATACTTTCGGCAATCTCATGAGCAAGACGGATTTTGCGATTTTGGCGTCGGCGCTGGCGCTTGCGCTTTGCGGTTGCAGGATGGACCGGATGACAATCCGCGAACCCGTGTCGGACCGCGTGATCGAGGTGGAAAGCGGCGACCGGTTTTACGTGGAGCTGGAGGAGAACACGACCACGGGATACCGCTGGGAGGCGTCGTGCGACGACGACCGCAATCTCGTGGATGTGTTCGTGAAGCACATTTCCCCCGAGACCCAAGCCCCGAGCCCCGAGCCCCGAGACCCGCGTCCATTGCTTTGTGGCGCGCCGGGCAAAGCGGAGGTGTCGATTCGCGTGCATCGCGGATTTGTGGGGCCGGCGACGGTGGAGATGAAATATGCGCGGGCGCACGAGCGCGAAAGGCCCATACGGCATGTCAAATTCGTGCTGTGGAGGCGCGATGGCGATGTGGCGCCATGGAAAGATTAGAGTTTGGAATGCGCGGCAGGATTTTGATAGTAGAGGACGAGCCCGCAATCCGCAACGGCCTTAAAGTGCGGCTCGAGGCGGGAGGATTCGAGGTCGCGACCGCGAACAACGGGCGCGATGGCGTGGCGGCGTTTTGCGCTTCGCCCGCGGATCTCGTCATTATGGACGTAATGATGCCCGTTATGAATGGCTTCGAGGCGTGCAAGGCGATCAGAGAGCAAGACAAAGCGACGCCAATCGTGTTTCTTTCGTGCCGCGATGGCGACGAGGACAGGATTTTGGCGCTGGATCTGGGCGCGGTGGAGTTCGTGCGCAAGGAAGACATTGATACGCCGCGCATGAGCATGGAGTATTTCATGTCGCTCATGGACCGGCATATAAGGAGAGTGAGAGAACTTTCGGGTTTCGGGGAACAGGGAACGGGGAACAGGGAACGGAAAAGAGGGGAGCCGAAGACATTCAAGATTGGCGAGATGGAGATAGACGTGCATGGGCTGGTTGCGCGAGGCGGGGGCGAAGAGGTTGCAATCACCGCGAGCGAGGCGGACATGCTGCAAGTGTTGGACCGGAACCGCGGACGATGCGTGGGGTACGACGGGCTCATCGACGCCCTGCGCGGAGAGGGATTCGCGATAGATCCGCATGCGATGGTGCAGATAATCTGCAGGGTGAAGCGCAAACTTGGGGCGTCTGGCGATAAAATCCGCAATATCCGCACGCGCGGTTATATATTGGACGACTAGAATGGTGGATTTGGAATACGAACGCGCCGCCGGCGGCGCAGTGATGGGGGTGGACGAAGCGGGGCGCGGTCCGCTCGCTGGCCCGGTTTGCGCGGCCGCGGTGCATGTACCCTTGGAACTCGCGGAACAACTGCTCGAAGGCGCGTGGCGCGAGATCAACGACAGCAAGAAGCTCACCGAGAAAAAGCGCGAACGCCTCGCGGAAATCATCAAATCGACTGCGGGTTGCAAGTGGGCGGTGGCCTTCGCGTCGGCGAAAGAAATCGACGAGCTAAATATTCTGGGGGCGACGCACCTTGCGATGCGCCGGGCGGCGGAAGCGGTGGGGGAGATGTTCATTCTCGTGGACGGGCTGCCGGTAAAGAGCCTTCCGTATCCTTCGCAAAACATCGTTAAGGGCGATGCGAAAAGCCTGCTGGTGGCGGCGGCATCGATTCTCGCCAAGACCGCCAGGGACTCGGACTGCCTCAGGCTCGAGCGCGAACATCCCGGCTATGGCTTCGCCAAGCACAAGGGCTACCCCACAAAAGCCCATTACGAGGCGCTTGCGAAGCTGGGGCCTTGTCCGGAACACCGCAGGAGCTTCCGCTTGGCATGAACGGAGAAAGCAGAAAATGGATTGCAAAATAATGGGGATCGTGAACGTGACGCCGGATTCTTTTTCGGACGGCGGCAAGTTTTGCGAGCCGAAAGAGGCGATCAGAAGGGCGAAGAACCTTATTGACGAGGGTGCGGACATAATCGACATAGGCGGGGAGAGCACGCGCCCGGACGCGACGCCGATCGGCTGGGAAGAAGAGTGGCGGAGAATCGGCGAGGTGGTCGCGGCGCTGGCGCCCAAGGCGACAGTGAGCGTGGACACATATCACCCGGAGACTGCGGAGAGGGCGCTTGCCGCGGGAGCGGGGATGATAAACTGCGTTTTCAGGGAGCCGCTGGAAAAGATGTTCGCGCTTTTGCGGGGCTATCCGCAGGCGGAGATCGTGGTTCCGTTCCGCCCGGGCGACGATCTTGCGGCGGCGATACCCGAAGATTTGCGCACGAGGGTCTACCTCGACCCGATGATCGGTTTCGGGACCACGAGGGAAGAGGATCTGGAGCTGCTGAAAGCGGTCGGCGAACTCGCGAAGGTCGGCAGGGTGTTGGTTGGAGCGAGCCGCAAGCGGATCGTCAAGAAGCTTACGGGGGAGAAAGTTACCGGCAAGAATCTGGGCGGCAATCTGGCGATCGCGCTTTTCGCGGCGGCGAACGGAGCGAGCGTGGTAAGGGTGCATGATGTAAGGGAAACGGCGCAAGCGATCAAGGTATGGACGCAGTTGCGATAGATTTCGAGACTGACGACCAAGGGTGCCCCTGGCAGCTTGGGGCGGTGGCGTTCGAGTTTGGCGAGTGCGGCGAGACTGTGCCCGGCGAAATGCACGATTGGCGCTTCGAGAACGGCGATGTTATGGCAAAATGGGAGGAAATCTACGGTTTCCTGGCCGGGAAGACGCTCATTGCGCACAATATCGCCTGCGAGAAGACGATTTTGACGCGACTCGCGCCGATTACACCTTGGGGGCCGTGGATAGACACCTTGAAAATCGCCAAAAAGAGGTATCCAAAACTTGCGAGCCATACGCTAGGCGATTTGTGCGCGGTGTTTGGATGTGTTCCGGAACTTGAAGGGAGAACTTGGCACGACGGGCTTTACGATGCGCTGGCGTGCGGAATGCTGTATGGGAAAATTGCCTAGGCTGTTTTGGGAATTCTTCAAGATTTCGCTCTTCGTCGTTGGCGGAGGGTTCGCGATCATTTCGGTTGCGGACGACGTGTGCTCGCGGCTTGGATGGACGAAAGAGGGCGAACTTATCGGGGCCTTGCCGGTTTTCCAGATGGTGCCGGGGCTGATTGCTGGCAATACGGCGATTTATGTGGGGAACAAGGTTGCGGGCAAGAAAGGCGCGGCGGCGGCGCTTGGAGGAGTCATCTTGCCGAGTCTCGTCATTTTCCTTGCCGTTTCCATGGGGTACGCCGCGATTCCGCTGGGGAATCCGTGGCTGGAGAGTTGCTTCACGGGGCTCAGGGCGGCATTGACCGGGATTATCGCCGCGGTGATCTGGCGCGGCTGGGACGCGAGCGTCAAAGGTGCGTTCGCCTATGCGATCGTTATCGCGTGCGCCTCCGTGCTCGTTTTGAACGTTATCGACCCGGTGTTCGTATTGCTGGCGGCGGCGCTTTGCGGGCTGGGGCTGCAGTATGCGACCGGAACCTTCAAGGCGAGCGCAATCCCCACGATCATCCTGCTCTTCCTCAAATACGGCACGGCGGCGTTCGGAGGCGGGTATGTGCTGGTGCCGTTCTACATGGCGGACTTCGTTGGGCCGGCGGCGCCATATCTCCAAATCGCCGCCGACGAATTCGGCAATATCATGGCCCTGACCCAGATGACCCCGGGCCCGATCTCCATAAACTGCGCAACGTTCTTCGGCTATCGCATAGGCGGAATTCTCGGCGCTGGGGTGGCTACGGTCGCGCTGCTCGCGCCGAGCTACATTTTGCTTTTGGCGGTTCTGGGGGCGATGGAACGGTTCAAAACCTCCAAAATATTGGCCGGAATAATGTCCGGGCTCAAGCCGGCGTCGATGGCGATGATGATTTGTGCGCTGATTTCATTTGCAAATTTCTCCATTTTTCGGTATAATACCATATCAATATTGATTGTAATAGTTGTTTTTGCACTACAAACCAGGAAAAAAATGAAACCAATGACGATAATAATGCTCGCCGCGCTCTTTGCGACGGCAGTTCGCGCTGATGACATCACGACGGAAAAATACCCTGACACAGATGCCGTGGTGACCGATCAGACCGAATACACCCGCTACAATCCGGACGGGACTTACACGACGGAAGTCGAGACTTATGTGAAGGTCCTCACCGAAAAAGGCCGCCGCGAAGAGAGCTTGATCTCCATAAGCTACAATCTGCGGTACGGCAACGCGGAGATTTTGTATGTCGGCGTGACCGGCGACGACGGCAAGGAGCGCGAAATCGATTTCCGCAAGACGATGAAAGAGGCGAGCGACAACTCGTCGATGAAGGAGAACATCTACGACTCCATGTCCAGGAAGCTCGTTTGCAGCATTCCGGATGTGAAGGTTGGCGATATTGTGCACCTCAAATATCGCCGTACCGTCATCCAGAGCCGTATCGAAAACCAGTTTGCGAGCATCGCCATAACCGAATGGGAGTGTCCGATCCTCAATACCACGATCATTGTCGACGCGCCGGCGGAGCGTCCGCTCAAGAAAATCGTGGTGCGCGACGCGCTCAAGGACCATCTCGTTTTCTCGAAGGAAGAGAAGGACGGGCGCATAATCTACAAGTGGACCACCACATACGCCGCGCAGAAGACGTATGCAGACCCGGACATGCCCCCGATGTATACGCAGGTCGAGAGAATCCACTACTCCACGGCGGAGAACTGGGAGGAGATTTCGCGCTGGTACTGGGAGATTTCAGCGCCGCACCTCGCCAAGACGACCGAGGCCATGACCAACAAGGTGGACGAGGTAGGGCATGACATCGCCAAACTCTACAAGTGGGTCGCGCAGGAAATCCGCTACATGGGCCTTACGATGGAAGACAAGAGCCCGGGCTACGCGCCGCACGATATCGACATCACGTTCAACAACCGCTATGGCGTGTGCCGCGACAAGGCAGGGCTTCTAGTAGCCATGCTCCGCATCGCCGGATTCGAGGCGTATCCCGTTCTTATCCACAACGGCGCCAAACAGGACCCGGACGTGCCGATGCCATACTTCAACCACGCGATTGTCGCGGTAAAGAAAGACGGCGAAATCATCCTCATGGACCCGACCGACGAGTCGAGCCGCGATCTGATGCCCAGTTACCTTTCCGACAAGAGCTACCTCGTCGCCACGCCAGAGGGCGATCCGCTGCGCATTTCGCCGGTCGTATCGCCCAAGGAAAATTCGCTGGTGATCGAGTCGAGCGGACTTTTGGAGTCTGACGGCTCCATTTTGCTGGAAACGGAGATCGCCTTCAACGGCATCAACGACAATGCCTTCCGTTCCGGACTCGTGCGCAAGAGCAAGACGGAGCAGCAAAACCTCTTCCAGCGCATATTCCGCGCACGCTATCCCGGCGCCGAGATGATGAAGTGCGAGATTACGCCTGCGGACCTGCAGGATACGAGCGTGCCCTTGAAGGTGGAAATCGTCGCGCGCATTCCGGACATGGTGATCCGCGGCGAAACGCGCAACGAACTTTCGCTACCGTTCTTCTCGCGCAATTTCGGCACCGTGAATTGGCTGCTGCACGGGCGTATCGGGCTCGAGAAGCGCAAGTATCCGCTGGTGATCGACACGACGGCTTCGGTCGAGGAGCATGTCGCGGTGCGGATTGCCGGCGTATTGGGCGATGCCGAGAATTTCCCCGCGCCGATCGAGATCAAAGAGCCCTACGAATATTCGCGTGTATTCCGCTGCGAGGGCGACACGATCCATGCCGATACCAGAATGTCGATCGGCAAGGTGGAGTTCACGCCAGAGGAATACAACCAGATCCGCGAGGTGCAGAAGCAGATCGAGGCTTCGCTGCGCGACCGGGTGGTCTTCAACAAAAACCGCATCTACGATGCCAATGTCCGCTACCGGTTCATCTCCGAAGAGACTTCCTTCACGGGCGACCGCAGTTGGGTGACGACAAACACTTGCGTAAAGGAAATCCTCACTTACGACGGCAAGAAGTCGAGCTCGGAACTCCATTTCGTGTACAATCCTTCCTGGGAGAAGATCGAGGTGATTTCGGCCTGCGTATCCAACCGCAACGGGCGCGTCGCATGGCTGGACAAGGATAAGGAGATCAACGTGATGGACGCCTCCTGGGCCGCGGAGGCTCCGCGCTATCCGGCGACCAAGACGATGGTCGTGAATCTGCCGTCGGTCGAAATAGGGTCTACGATCTACTACACCACGGTGACGACGGTCTGGAATTCGCCCGTGGAGTACTACGGCGAGTGGTATTTCGATTCGCCCGATCCGGTCGACGAACTCTATGTCCGTTGCGGCGACTGGGAGCGCCGCGTCTTCAATCCCAAGCGCATCATGCGCGAGCCGATGACCGCAGACGGCACGTTGTGGCGCGACATAGTCACGATTTCGTCGAACAATTTCACGCGCCAGTGCGCGATGCTCGAGCCGGCTTTGACGGTGAATCCGTACAGGCATGAGGAGGCCGGAGAGACGTTGGAGTCTATCCGCAACTGGATGGTGAAAAACGTGCGCGTGATCGGTCCGGGAATGTACGAGATTCCGCTCGC
Organism: Kiritimatiellia bacterium; assembly: GCA_045132115.1. Lineage (GTDB taxonomy): Bacteria > Verrucomicrobiota > Kiritimatiellia > RFP12 > UBA1067 > UBA1067. The sequence goes on along the minus strand of JBGURT010000036.1, from coordinate 9,381 downwards.
GGTGGAACTCACCGCCCCCGAGGTCGTGATCAAGGAAGGCTACGCCAACAGCCTCGATTACATCCGCACGATGACCGCGCTCCTGCGCGGTGCGGGTTTCAATGCGAACATCGTTTTCGCGTCCGCAAACGGTGCGCAGTCCGAGGCGCAGAAGCGCCGCCACAAATTCGATTATCCTGACGTTGCGCGGTTCAACGCGCCGATCGTCGTGGTGACGTTCGACAAGACGCCCGCATGGAAGAAGATTCTTTCGCTCGGGTTGTGCGAGCGGAAACTCGAGGTGATCTACATCGCTTTCGAAAACGAATATACGCCGATCGGCGCCACGGCATACGACGGATCGACGTTTTTCAATCCGGCTGACGATACCTTCTGCACGGTCATCGGACCGGAGACGTACAGCGGCTGGAGCTCTTATTCCAACAAGATGAAGATCAACCAAGACGGCTCGGTGGACATGACGGTCGAGAGCAGGGTGGCCGGCACGGGCGTGGGTGCGTTCCGCAAGCAATTCGCGGAGATGCTGCCCGACGACCGCAACCGCCATTTCCAGACGCTGCTGTCTTCGCTTTCCAGCGCCGCGACTTCCACATCGCCGCTCGTGACCGACACGACGGGATATCCGGCCGTCAAGAGCTTCAGTTGCCATGTGCCAGAGTATGCTACGGTAGACGGCGATGCGATCACCATCTCCATCCCGGACTTCGATTCCCAGATCTTCCCGCTCAGCGAGCCGGCGCGATTCAACCCGCTTGGCGTGCCCGCACACGGTCGCGCCACGATCGTCTATTCGTTCGAATTCCCCGAGGGCTACACGATTCCCGAGTGCCTGCCTTCGCCGTACAAATTCTCCGATCCCGAAACGGGAACGGGCGTGTGGTACGAGAATTTCGTGACGACGGAAATGAAGGACGGTCATCTCGTGGTCAATGTCTGGCGCGAAGAGTGGGGCCATGTGGAAACCAAGCTTGACAAGAACTATTACGGTCTTTTGAAGGATTGGTCGCGCATCGGCTCCAGCCGCGCCAACCGCATGATCTCGGTGCGCAAGGCGAAATGAATACCGCGGCCGTCATCCCTGTCTACAATCCCGAGCCCGGGCTCAAGCGGCTTTGCGAAGAGTTGCTGGAGCGCGGGTTCCACACCGTGCTTGTGGTCGATGACGGCTCCGCCGAAGACCTCTACCGCTTCGAGGAATTGCCGCAGGCGGTCCGGCTTTTGCATCACGGCGTCAACCGTGGCAAGGGCAGGGCGATCAAAACCGCGCTCGAATGGCTGAAGGCCAACACCGCGTGCGACTTCGCGGTTTTCTGCGACGGCGACGGACAGCACGCGGTGGAGGATGTGGCGAAGGTTTGCGTGCGCGCCGCGGAAACTGACAATGTCGTCTTCGGGGTGCGCAATTTCTTCAAGAAGGGAATCCCCTTGAGGAGCAGGTTCGGCAATATCTGGACGAGCGGAATGATGCGCGTGTTCTTCGGCTACAGGATTGGCGACACGCAGACCGGCTTGAGGTGCGTGCCGCGGCGGCTTTGGGATGCGATGATCGGGCTTGAGGGAGAGCGTTTCGAATACGAGGTTAGGATGTTCCCGCTGCTCAAAAAGCTCAAGGAGCCGCTCGAGCAGGTGCCGATCGAGACGATTTACATTGCGAGCAACCGCACGAGCCACTTCCGCCCGTTTGTCGATTCGGTCAAGATCTACAAGGCGCTTTTTTCAAAGGTGTGAACATGAACAGGAATATCGTCTGCATCGGCGCGGGATACATCGGCGGCCCTACGATGGCGGTGATCGCCAAGATGAATCCGGATCGCAAGGTTATCGTCGCCGACATCGACGCCAGGCGCATCGACGCCTGGAACTCGCCGGATTTCGCGCTCCCGGTCTACGAGCCGGGGCTTGAAGAAGTTGTCAGGGAAACCCGCGGCAGGAATCTCTTTTTCACGACCGACATCGCCGGCGCAGTGAAGGAGTGCGACATCGTCTTTGTGGGCGTCAATACTCCAACCAAGATGTTCGGGAAGGGCGCCGGCCGTGCGAGCGATCTGCAGTATTGGGAAGAGTCGGCGAGGGCGATCAAGGCGGCGGCGGATTCGGACAAGATTGTCGTCGAAAAGTCCACTCTTCCGGTGAAAACCGCCGCCGCGATGGACGCAATCCTCAATTTTGGCGACAGCCCCCATTCTTTCACGGTCCTTTCGAATCCGGAGTTTCTCGCCGAAGGAACCGCGGTAAACGATTTGCTTTGTCCGGATCGCGTCTTGATCGGCGGGCCTGACGGCGAGGCGGGAAGGGCGGCGGTCGATGCGCTCGCGGAAATTTATGCCGGAACCGACGGTTCTTGGGTGAAGCGAGAAAAGATTTTGACGACGAACGTGTGGTCGGCGGAACTCGCCAAGCTCGCCGCGAACGCGATGCTCGCCCAGCGCGTGAGTTCCATAAACTCGCTCGCCGGACTTTGCGAGGCGACGGGCGCGGACGTCGGCGAAGTCGCTCGCGTCATTGGCGCGGACAGCCGTATCGGCGACAAGTTCCTCAAAGCCGGGCCAGGATTCGGCGGCAGCTGTTTCAAGAAAGACGTCCTCAATCTGGTTTACCTGTGCGAGTCGTTCGGGCTGCACACCGCGGCGGAATACTGGATGGGCGTAATCAAGGTGAACGAGCACCAGCACGAGCGGATCGTGAACCGGCTGTTTACGGCGATGTTCAATACGCTCGCCGGCAAGAAAATCGCGATCTTCGGTTTCGCGTTCAAGGCGAATACCGGGGATACGCGCGAGACTCCCGCCGGATCGATAGCGAGACTTCTCGCGGCTGAGCATGTGCGTCTGGCGATAACCGACCCCAAGGCGATCGAAAACGGCAAGCGCGACCTCGCCGACCTTCCCGGTATCGAGTGGGTGGAAGATCCCTATGGCGCCGCGGCAGGAGCCGATGCGGTTTTGCTTTTGACCGATTGGCGCGAATACGCCGCGCTCGACTGGAAGCGTATCTACGGATCGATGCGCAAGCCGGCGCTGGTGTTCGATACGCGCGATTGTCTGGATGGCGCGGCGCTCGGGGCGATTGGTTTCAGGGTGCTCGCCGTGGGCAAATAAAAAAGGCGGCAAGATGAAAACGTTTTTCGTATATTTTCCTTTCGCGATAGCGTTCTTCACTTTTCTTGTTTTCGTGCTCAGGTGCGACTTCAAGGCTCGCGGCCAGGCGATTTGGATGATCGCGCTCATTGCGTGCGCATCGAAGTTCCTGCTTTTCCAGGAGCTTGGCGGCGATGCGTTCGCGCCGGAACTTCCGGAGAAAGCGATTTGGATTTTGAACTGGCTATATTCTGGCTTGATGATCCTGTTCGTTCTGGGCGTAATCTCGTTTTTCTTCAAGTTCCGTTTCAAGGCTCTTGTTCTTGCGCTGCTTGCATGGGGGATTTCCGCGTGGGGCGTGTACGAGGGGGTGAAGGCACCCGTGGTAGAGGAGGTGGAGGTTGCGAGCGCGAAGGTTCCGGCCGCGCTCGACGGCTATCGCATCGTGCAGATTTCCGATGTCCATGTTTCCGGCGCGGCGCGCGCCTGGCGCACCGAAGCCGTGGTCGAGATCGCAAACAGCCTTCGTGCGGATCTCATTGTCGCGACCGGGGATATTGCCGACGGCTCTCCGGATCAGCTCCTTGGCGACGTGGAGCCGCTAAGGAATCTCGCCGCGCCAGACGGCGTTTTCTTCTGCGCCGGCAACCACGAGTTCTACTATCCTTGGCTCGAGTGGCGGCGTTGCTATGAAGAAATGGGAATCCGCTTCCTGCGCGGCGAAACGGTCACGCCGCGCGAAGGGCTCGTCTTGGGCGGCATCGACGATCCTTCGGTGAAAATCTACGAACCATTGAACATCCCGAGTGCGCGCAATCTTTTTTCTTCGGCGACGAACGGCGAGTTCCGCGTGCTTCTTCAGCACCGGCCCAAAACGAACGGCACGAACAATCTCGAGCTCGACTTTTGCGATTTGCAGCTCTCCGGTCACACTCATGGCGGTGTCGCGCCGGGGCTCGACAAGTTGATTGCGCATCTGAACGGCGGATATGTGCGCGGACTTTATGAAATCGCAGACGGCCATCTTTACGTGTCTCCGGGTTCTGGCCAATGGGCGGGGTTCCCGATTCGTTTCTTCAATCCGCCTGTCGTGAGCGTAATCGTTTTGAGGCACAAGTGATGCACGAGTACATTGTTTCCATGGCGCGTCGCGCGCGTGCCGCGGCGGCAAGCCTGCGACGGCTTTCCACGGCGGAGAAAAATGCGCTTCTGGAGAGGATTGCCCAGAATCTGGAATCCCGCAAGGCGGAAATCGCGGCGGCAAACCGCGAGGATGTCGAAGCCGCCAGGGCTGCGGGGATTTCCGCGGCGATGGTAGATCGCCTCATGCTCACCGATTCGCGGTTCGCGTCTATGGTCGATGGCGTCCGCCACGTCGCGACGCTCCCGGATCCCGTGGGCGAAATCATCTGGACGCGCGAGCGTCCCAGCGGTATCACGATCCGCAAAATCCGCGAGCCGTTTGGCGTTGTCGCGGTGGTCTTTGAATCGCGTCCGAATGTATTCGTGGATACGGCCGCCCTGTGCCTAAAAACCGGCAACGCGATCATTCTGCGCGGCGGCAAGGAAGCGATCCGCTCCAATGCGGCGCTCGCGGCGGCGGTGCGCGAAGCCTTGGGCGAAACTTGTCCGGACGCCGTGCAGTTCGTGGACCGTTCCGGTCACGAAGCGGTTACGGAGCTTGTCCGCGCCGTAGGGCTCGTAGATGTCGCCATTCCGCGCGGCGGCGAGCGGCTTATCCGTGCGATGTGCGAGGCCGCGCTCATCCCCGTCTTGAAGCACTACAAGGGCGTTTGCCACATTTACGTGGACGACGAGGCGGATCTCGGCATGGCGCTCACGATAATCGACAACGCAAAGCGGCAGCGTCCTAGCGCCTGCAACGCCGCCGAGTGCGTGCTCGTGCACGAAAAACTCTATCCGCTTTTCCGTCCGATGCTTGATGCTTGGGCTGCGGACAATGGTGTCGTGCTCCATGACGGGAATTTCGGGACGGAATATCTGGGGCTCGAAATGTCGGTCGGCAAGGTAAAGGATTGGCGTGAAGCGATTGCGTTCGTCAACGCCAATTCTTCGCATCACAGCGATTGCATCGTCACGAGCAATAAGCAAAAGGCGACGGAGTTCTTGCGCGATGTGGATTCCGCGTGCGTTTACCACAATGTTTCCACTCGCTTCACCGACGGCGCGGAGTTCGGCATGGGTGCGGAAATCGGGATTTCCACGGACAAGCTCCATGCGCGCGGACCAATGGGGCTCGAGGAGCTTACCACCTACAAGTACAACATAACCGGCGATGGAGTAGTGCGCACATGACGGTTGACGACATCCCCGCCGTCGACCGGCTCCTCAAGAAAGAGTTCAAGGCGCATTCCGCGCCGATCATCGAGCTTATCGAGGCGCAGACGCACGATCCGTTTTGCGTGCTTGTGGGGACGATTCTTTCCGCGCGCACCAAGGACGCGTGCACGGCGGGAGCCGTGCGCCGCCTTTTTGCCGCCGCACAGGGCGAGCGTTTCGCGCCGCAGGATCTAGAGCGGCTTCAAGAAGAGGAAATCGCCACTCTCATCTATCCGGTCGGGTTTTATCGCGACAAGGCGCGACACCTCAAAAACCTGCCGCGCGTCCTCAAGGAAAAATTCGGCGGCGTTCTGCCGGATACCGTGGAGGAACTTTGCGAGCTTCCCGGCGTGGGGCGCAAGACCGCGAATCTCACGGTTGCGGTGGGTTTCAATCTGCCTGCGATTTGCGTTGATGTCCATGTCCACCGGATTTGCAATCGTCTTGGGCTCATAAAGACAAAAACTCCGCTCGAAACGGAAATGACGCTCCGCAGGATTTTGCCGGTAAAGTACTGGAAAACGTGGAACTCGCATCTTGTGAGTTTCGGGCAGACGCGTTGCGCGCCGGTGCGTCCGCGTTGCGCCGGATGCCCGATCGCGCGTTTTTGCCCGGCGTGTTCGATAGACAACAGGACAAAGGAGAAGAAATCATGATTTTCCTCATCGCATCGCTGTTCTTCGGCGAGATCCAGATTATCAACGGCGTCGCTTACGAGTGCAAGGACGGGATGTGCGTTCCTGTAGAAGAGAACGCGCCGGAAACTGAAGCCCAAGACTTCTCCGCAATGTGGTCGCTGCCTGTTGAAGGCCATGAAGATCCGGCTTTGGACTCCGAGCCCCAGGTCTCTGCCGGAACCAGTCTTGCCGCCCTCAAAATGGGCTATATGGACGCAGAAGAGTTTCTGGCCTTTCTGGAAAACCGCGGCGGCGAGGAAGAGGATGATGGCGGCGAATTCGCGGGCAAGCCGGTTCTCCTCGTGATCCTGCTTGCTTTCCTTGGCGGCATTCTGATGAATCTCACGCCTTGCGTTTTGCCGATGATTCCCATAAACCTCATGATAATCGGCAAATCTTTCCGTCGCGGCCTCGCGTATGGTTTCGGCATCGCTCTTGCGTATGGCGCGATGGGCATCGCGGCGGCAATAGGGGGAATGGCGTTCGGGCAGATTCAATCCTCGCCCTGGTTCAATTTCGCGGTGTCGGTGGTGTTCGTCTGCCTTTCGCTTTCGCTTTTCGGCGTATTCTTCATCGATTTCTCCAAGCGCCGCGTGAAGTCTTCGAGCGCATTTCTGATGGGAGCGCTTTCTGCCGTGCTCGCGGGGGCGTGCGTCGCGCCGGTTTTGATTTCGGTTCTCTTGTGGACGGCCGACCTCTTCGCCAAGGGCGAGACGTTCGCGCTGGGATTGCCGCTCGTCTTCGGTCTGGGCATGGCGCTTCCGTGGCCATTGCTTGGCGCGGGCATGCAGATCTTGCCCAAGCCCGGTGGGTGGATGGGGAAAGTGAACAAGTGCTTTGGCGCACTTGTGCTCTGCTTCGCCGTCTACTACGCCTACCTTGGCGTCATGGGGCTCAAGTCCTCCGCCGGCGGCTCTGAAACCGCCGCCGCGGACGATAGCGCGATCGAGATGACGACCGCGAATTTCGCGCTCCCAGATTCCGGCCCGGTGCTCGTAGATTGCTGGGCCACGTGGTGCAAGAATTGCGCGGCGATGGAGGCGACCACGATGCGCGATGCTCGCGTGAAGGAGGCGCTCGAAGGATTTACCGTAATCCGGCTCCAGGCCGAAGACCTCGCGGAGCTCAAAAAAATCCCCGGATTCGAGGAAGTTCGCGGGCTTCCCGCTTTTGCTATCTTTGAGTAGACTAATTGAGCCAAAATATGGTATAATACATACTGTTTGATCTACTAACCACAAAAGGAGAAACAGACAATGGCTCACAAAATCGACGAATCTAAGTGTGTTGCGTGCGGATGCTGCCAGGCGGCGTGCCCCGCGGAGGCGATCACGGAGGGTGCCACCTACAAGATCGACCCCGACAAGTGCCTGGACTGCGGTAGCTGCGCGGCGCAATGCCCGAACGAAGCTATCTCCCAGGCCTAATGGTAGAATACATAACCGAAACCCTGCTCATATTGCCGTTTCTCTTCGTGACCTATCTGGTCATGGAGGCGGTTGAATCAAAAGCGGGCGGCGCGCTCGAGGCTTTCCTCGAGCGTGCTCGTTCTGTCGGTCCGTTTGCCGGCGCGCTCGCCGGCGCGATTCCCCAGTGCGGCGTTTCCGCATCTGCCGCCTCGCTTTATGCGGGCGGCGTCATTACGGTCGGGACGCTTGTCGCCGTGATGCTTTCCACTTCCGACGAACTTCTCCCCGTTCTCATCTCCTCTCGCGTTCCCGTCTCGCTGATGGTCAAGATCGTCGTTCTCAAGGTCTTCGCCGCCATCGCCGTGGGCTTTACCGCGAATGCGATTCTCGCGTTTTTCCGCCACCGCAGACGCGATGTGGATGTCCACGAACTTTGCGAACATTCCCATTGCGATTGCGCCGGCCACAAGGGAATTGTCGTTCCCGCGCTCATCCATACTGCAGAAATCTTCGTCTTTATCGCCATTGTTTCCGGCGCGATCGAACTGGCGATGCATTTCGGGGGTGAAGACATGCTTGCCAAGCTTCGCCTAAACGTTCCCTTTCTGGGCGAGGCGATCGCCGCCCTTGTGGGCCTCGTTCCCAATTGCGCGGTGAGCGTTGCCGCGGCGAAACTCTATCTTTCGGGCGCAATGAGCGCCGGCGCCTTGATGGCGTCCTCTTTCTCCGGCAGCGGACTGGGGATCCTCGTCCTTTTCCGCACCAACCGCAATTTGAAGGAAAATCTAGCAATCCTCGCCTTCGTGTACTGCGCTGGCGTTGTTCTCGGCCATCTAACGGGGTATCTCCTATGAAATTCAAGGAAACGATCGAGCGTGTGATGGGATATAGGTTCGTAAGGTGGAGCAAGAGTGTCGTGATGTCGTTTCTCGACAACAATTGCTCGATGCACGCGGCGGGGCTTACCTACTTTTCGCTTCTCGCGATAATCCCCACGCTCTGCATTCTCCTTTTTGCCGCCAAGCAATGTGGCGTGGACGACTATGCGCGCGACCACATCAACACCCAGCTCGACATGATGATTTCCAACATCGAGAATGGACAGGAAGACGACATGGCGATGCTTGCCAATTATCTTGGCACCGACGAACAGCGCGAGCAGCGCAAGGCCGCAGCGCTCGAGTTCGGCAAGCAGGCGCGCGCGATTTCAGACACTCTCTTCGAAAAGATCGAGCAGTTCAACATCAAGACGCTCGGGTGGATAGGTTTTGGATTCCTCCTCTGGACGGTCGTATCGTCCTTGAGCATGGTTGAAGTCAGCATGAACGGGATTTGGCGGATAAAAAAGCCACGCCCGATATGGCGACGGTTCTTCCTGTATCTTTGTATTTCCATAATGCTCCCGATTCTCGTGTCGCTGGCGATGTCTATTCCCGTTCTCAATGTGATCAAGAATGTGATCGTCGCGACGGTGGGCGCCACTTGGCTTACGAAATGGGTTTCCGACGGCCTTATCGCCGTGCTTGAGTCCGGGATTTTCCGTTTCGTGGTTACCCTCGCGCTCGCGTCGCTCAACTTTGCTTTCATCTTTTATGTCATGCCCAACAGGTCCGTCAGATTCCGCAATGCGATGCGCGGCGGCGTCATTACCGCGGTCTTGTTTGGAGGCTGGATCAAGGTGTGCGCCATAGCCCAGGTAGGCATCGCCAAGTCGTCGGCGCTCTACGGCTCGTTCGCGTTCATGCCCATCGTTCTCGCTTGGGTATACATGTCGTGGCAAATTGTCCTGTTGGGCGCGTGCATGGTCCATTCGTTCGGCGAGGAGGAGGCGTTGCAATGAAGATTTTGATAACCGGCGGCAAGGGTATGCTCGGGCGC
>JBGURT010000035.1:0-4599 GCA_045132115.1 Kiritimatiellia bacterium | reverse complement strand
CATTCCCTTGACGATTGCCGATGCATCGACCGAGCGTGGCACGATCACGCTCATATTCCAGACGGTGGGCGCTTCGACGCTGAAGATGTCGCACCTCGAGGTTGGGGATTCGATTCCCGCGATCCTGGGACCGCTTGGCCAGCCCACGCATATCATGGGGCGTGACGGCGGCAAGCCCGGCAAGGTAGTGTGCGTAGGCGGCGGAATCGGCGTGGCGCCGATGCACCCGATCGCGCAGGCTTTGAAGGCGGCGGGCAACGACGTGACGATTATCATGGGTGCGCGCAACAAGGGCCTTTTCGTGATGGAGAAGGAGATGCGCGAAATCGCGGGCGACAAGCTCATTCTCATCACGGACGACGGTTCGTCGGGCCGCAAGGGACTCGTGACCGAGCCTTTGAAGGAGCTCTGCGAAGCCGGTGCGGTGGACGAAGTGATCGCGATCGGGCCGCCCATCATGATGAAGTTCTGCGCGCTCACGACTAAGCCGTATGGCGTGAAGACGACGGTGTCGCTCAACACGATCATGATCGACGGCACGGGGATGTGCGGCGGCTGCCGTATCACGGTGGGCGACGAGACGAAGTTCGTCTGTGTTGACGGACCGGAGTTCGACGGCCACAAGGTGGATTGGGACCAGATGCTCAAGCGCATGGCGATTTTCAAGCCGCAGGAAGTCGCGGCGAAGGAACATGCGTGCAACCTTTACAAGTAAGGAGTTTTGAAATGACGCCTAAAGAAAGAATGGCCATCCCTTGTCAGGAAATGCCCGAGCAGGACGCTCTCGAGCGCGCCCGCAACATGAAGGAAGTGGCGCTCGGGTTTACGGCGGAACAGGCGAAGACCGAGGCTTCGCGCTGCATGCAGTGCCCCTCGAAGCCGTGCATGACCGGATGCCCCGTGGCGATCAACATTCCCGGCTTCCTCGCGAAGGCGGCGGAAGGGGACTTCGACGGCGCCTTGAAGATCATCAAGGAAACGTCGCTGTTGCCCGCGGTGTGCGGACGCGTTTGCCCGCAGGAAAAGCAGTGCCAGAAGTTCTGCACGATGGGCAAGCTGATGAAGAACGTCGACAAGGCGGTGGCGATCGGGCGTGTCGAGCGCTACTGCGCCGACCATGGCGACGCGGGCGAGGTTACTTGTGCGCCGAAGACCGGCAAGCGCGTGGCGATCGTGGGCTCTGGCCCTGCGGGCATCACTTGCGCGGCGGACTGCGCCAAGGCTGGCCACGACGTGACGCTTTTCGAGGCGTTCCATAAGGCTGGCGGCGTGCTTGTATACGGCATTCCCGAGTTCCGTCTCCCCAAGAGCATCGTCCAGAAGGAAATCGACGGGCTCAAGAAGCTCGGCGTCAAGGTCGAGACGAACTATTGCGTCGGCCGCACCCGCAAGGTGAGCGACTTCCTCACGAAGGATGGTTTCGACGCGGTGTTCGTGGGAACTGGCGCGGGACTCCCGAAGTTCATGGGCCTGCCGGGCGAGAATCTCGTGGGCGTATTTTCCGCGAACGAATATCTTACGCGCGCCAACCTCATGAAGGCGTATCTCGAGGGCGAGGCGGAGACGCCTTTCTGGCACGGCAAGAAGGTCGCGGTACTCGGCGGCGGCAACGTCGCGATGGACGCTTCGCGCATGGCGCTTCGCCTGGGTGCGGAGAAGGTCTACCTCATCTATCGCCGTTCGCTCGAGGAAATGCCCGCGCGAAAGGAAGAGGTGCATCACGCCAAGGCGGAGGGAGTGGAGTTCCTCATGCTCCAGAACGCCAAGGAAATCCACGGCGACGAGTCGGGCAAGGTTTGCGGCATGACGTGCCTCAAGTACGAGCTTGGCGAGCCTGATGCGTCCGGCCGCCGCAGCCCTGTCGCGATACCCGGCAGCGAGTTCGAGCTTGATGTCGACACGGTAGTCGTGGCGGTCGGCAATGCGTCGAATCCGCTTATCCCGGCAACGACCGAGGGGCTAGAGGTGAACAAGCGCGGCAATATCGTCGTGGACGAGCACAATATGACGAGCATCCCCGGCGTTTTCGCCGGCGGCGATATCGTGCTTGGCGCGGCGACGGTGATTCTCGCTATGGGCGAAGGACGCCGCGCGGCCGCAGGCATCACGGAGTATCTCAAGACCAAGTAATCTGGGTCTTACTCCGGCTTAATCGGCTCGGCGGCAACGCCGGGCCTTTCTTGTTGCATGGAGAACAGGGGACGGGGAATAGGGAACGGAGAGATCCAGACTCTAGGCTCTTGTATTTCCAGCGGATTTTTGGTATAATATTTATTACTATGCGAATTGTATTCATGGGATCGAGCGCGGCAAGTGCGATTTGCCTCTACGCCATAACCCGGGAGAAAGATCTCGAGGTTGTGGGCGTGGTGACGCAACCCGACCGTCCGGCCGGGCGCGGCAAGACTTTGCAGCCATGCCCATGCAAAAAGTTTGCGATGGAGCACAACTTGGGGCCCATCATCACGCCAGATAACGTGAACGATCCCGACGCGATGGCGCAACTCTACCGCTGGCACCCGGATGCGATCGCGGTCGTGGCTTACGGACAGTTCTTGAAGGAGCCGCTTTTGAAATTGCCGCCTTTCGGGTGCATAAATTGCCATTTTTCGCTGTTGCCCAAGTATCGCGGCGCGTCGCCCGTCATCGCGGCAATCGCCAACGGCGACCGCCGGAGCGGCGTGAGCATAATCCGCATGGGACTGGGGATGGACGATGGCCCCATATTGCACCAGAGCTTCGAGCCGGTATATTCGGATACGACCGGCGGCGAACTCATGGATACTCTCGCCTTCGCCGGGGGGTTGAGGCTCGCGCAGACTTTGGTCAAGATGGCGAAGAACGAACTGCCGCCCGAGGTCGCCCAAGACGAAAACGACGCCACTTTCGCGCGCAAGCTGAAGAAAACGGACGGTCTCGTGCGCTGGGGAGATCCGGTTTTGGTGATCGAGCGTAGAATCCGCGCGTATTGTCCGTGGCCGGGCGTATATACGTTCTTGCCAGAGCGTTTCCGCAAGAAGGGCAATAGCGGGCGCGTGGTCATCTTGCGCGCGGAGTTCGCTCAGATGAAAGAGGAGTGGCGCGGCGCCAAGCAGGGTGCGGTGTTGGCGCTAACCAAGAAAGGCCCGGTCGTCAAGTGCGGCGATACAGCCATCGTGCTTACCGAACTCAAACCCGAGGGCGGTGGCGTAATGGATGGTGCGGCGTTTCTGAACGGGCGCAAGCTCGTCCCCGGCGAAGATTCGTTTTTGGAGGCATAAATGCAGGAAGAACAGAAAATCAAGGAGATAATCGTCTCCTCGCTAGATCTCGAGGATGTTTCGCCAAACGAAATAACGGATGAAGCACCGCTCTTCGGAGAAGGTTTGGGGCTTGATTCGATTGATGCTTTGGAACTAGGGATGGCTATCAAAAAGGCGTTCGGGATTTCCTTCTCGAAAGACCCGGCCGAGAACAAAAAGACATTTTATTCCGTGAAGACGATAGCAGATTACGTAAGGAGCCAGCAGAAATGAAGACGCGTGAAGAAGTCCAGAAGAAGATTGTAGATATTCTCGTTGCCGATTTCGAAATCGATGCCGCAAGTATCAAGCCGGAGACGAATCTTTTCACCGAGCTTGACCTGGACTCTATTGATGCAGTGGATCTCGTGGTGCGCATCCAGCAAGAGACGGGCAAGAAGGTGAATCCGGAGGATTTCCGCCAGATTCGCACGCTTGCGGATGTGACCGAAGCCGTGCTTAAGCTGGTCAACGGCTGAAGGCGGCATGATTGCCGCGTTTTTCGGGGTTTTGTTCGCGCTCTCGCTTTTGCCGGGGCGCGAGACGCTTTGCATGAAGTTCGCGCGGCGCGTCTCCGGCGGGCTCATGCCCGAGGGCGCGGCGGAATATTGCCGCAAGCTTACCTGGATTTGGGTCTTTGCGTGCTTTGGTGCGGCGGCGATGGGCGCGATGGCGGTCTTCGGTTCCAAGTGGTGGTGCCTTTCCTATCTCGAGGTTCCGGGGCTGTTGTTCGCGGAAAAACTCTATCGCGACCGGCGCTTCAAGGTCGTGTTCCATACCTCCGGCTCCACCGGCGGCCCCAAGACGATCGTCAAGCCGTTCGAGCGGCTCGCGAAAGAAGTCGTGTTCCACTCCAAAAGGTGGCGCGCGCTCAAGGAAAAGCCGGTGCTTCTTGCGACAATCCATCCTGACCACATGTACGGCACGCTGTGGCGCAAACTCCTGCCGGAGTGCCTTGGCTGGGAGACCGACCCCGAAATCATCGTTTCGCCGGAGTCGCTGGTCGCGAAAATGGCGGCGGCGAAAAGCGTATTTCTCGTGACGACGCCAAGCTTTCTTTCCAGGTTCTGCGCCTACGCCTCCCAATATGAAGTTCCGCAAAATTGCGTGGAGATCATCACGAGCGGGGCGCTATTGAAAGACGAGACGAGCGCGAGCGCGAAAGCGGTATTCGGGGTGGAGCCGCTGCAAATCTACGGCAGTACCGAAACCGGGGGCATCGCGTCCCGGCGCGGCGGCGGAATCTGGGAGGTTTTCCCCGCGGTGAAAATCTCTGCCGACGGCGGCAAATTGCGCGTGAAAAGTCCGTATAGCGTGC
>JBGURT010000034.1:0-10706 GCA_045132115.1 Kiritimatiellia bacterium | reverse complement strand
CGTCCATGTATTTTATCCGCATCCTAAAGTCCAAATCAAATGCGAGCCGTCCTGACGGCAATGGGCAGAAATTGGCGCGACGAGTTTGGCTCCCGGATTTGCTGCTATACATTCGACCAAAAAAGCGATTGCATCCTGTGCAATTTCGTTGTCGTTGTCTAAAAAAAGCAAATAATCACCGCTGGCATAACCGGCACCGAAATTCCTGGCGCCAGAGGTAAGACGATTTTCGGGGGTGCGCACGCATTTTACCCTCGGGTCGTTACCGAACCGCTCTTCGATCCTGTCCTTGGTATCATCGGTGGAGCAATCATCCACAACTACAACCTCCACCTCGACGCCTTCGCTCGCGAGTACGCTCTTGACGCACTTCACGACCATTTCGGCGCGGTTGTAGGTCGGGATGACGACTGAGACCATGGTGGCGTCAGAAAAAGATGTCGCGCTCGCCGCGGCAAGTAGCCTCGTACTGTTTCAGAACCGAGGGATAGAACTTCGGGAGCCACTCCTTGATGCCTGCGAGTTCCTTTTCGATAAGCTTGTCGCCTATCGCGCGGGTTTCGTCGGAAGCAAAATCGTCAAGCCACTCGCGGAAAGTGAGCACCGCGTTTATCTTGCAGAACTTGCCTTCACGACCGGTCTTAAGCGCGTCCATGATGCATCCGCCGGTGCGGCCGCAACGATAGCCAGCGGTGCAGAAACTCGTGATCATGTCCCGCGAAGCGAGATAGCGCACCATTTCGTCAAGCGACCGGTTGTCGCCAAGCATAAACTGCTGGCGCTCCTTTTCCTGATGCGCCTCATTCGCGAAATCGCTGTAGCCTTTGATGGCGATGTTGCTCGAGCAATCAAGCTGGGTCATGCCGCAACCAAGGATGCCGTTGCGGCTCTCGGCGCTTTCGCGCGCAGTGATGATGATACCTGTATAAGGAACCGCGAGACGCGCAATGACAACGATACGGTGGAATGTTTCGTCGTCTATAAGCCAAGGCGACTCTTCGGGGACACGCGTGCCGGAAGCCGGCTCCAAACGCGGGAAAGAAAGCGTGTGGGGGCCGATGTTGAACCAGCGCTCCAGATCGCGAGCGTGCATTATGGTCGCAAGAAGTTCAAAACGCCAATCGCAAAGACCGTAGAGAACCCCAAGCCCCACATCGTCCACCCCGGCCTCGAGGCAACGATGGAAGCAGGTCGTGCGCCAATCGTAATTGCCCTTCACCGACCATGCCGGATGCATTTCTTCGTATAGTTTGCGGTTGTAGGTTTCCTGGAACACCTGGAACGTGCCGATTCCGACCGAACGCAACACCTTGAGATCCGCAACCGGAAGCGGCGCGGCATTGACGTTAACGCGCCTGATGCCAACCTTTTTGCCGCTTCTCGGGGCGGCAAACCGATTGGCGTAGCAGGTTTCGATAGACTCGGCGATATACTCGGTTGAGGTCGTCGGATGTTCGCCGTAGACGGCGATCAGGCGCTTGTGTCCGATGCGCCCGGCAACAACCGCAAGCTCCTCCTTGAGCTCGTCCATCGTAAGCACGCGGCGGCGCTGTTCGCTGTTGCCATCGCGAAAGCCGCAATACTTGCACCCGTTCACGCAGAGGTTGGACAAATACAGCGGAGCGAACACGACGATGCGGTTGTCGTATACCGCCTTCTTGATCCGCTCGGCGGCAGCTTCCATTTCCGCAAAAAGGTCCTTGTCGGTAACGCGCATCAAAATCGCGGTTTCATCGGGCGTCAAGGTCTCGCGTGTCGCCTCCGACTTGGCGACTATTTCCCTTACCTTCGCCGGATCCGGCTCGCCCTTCTCGTCCATCTCCGATATGAGCGAGTAGATTTTCTTCTCGTCAATGAAGTGCTTGCCGCCCGGGAGATATTTGTCGATTTCGCTCTGGACAATGAAATTCTTGCTGTAATCCGCCGCCGTGGCGAATTTGCGAATGGAAGAACAGTCTGCCATAATCTAGATTCCTGCGGGTTTCGGCGGGAGCCTTCCGTTCTCAAGCGCATCCTTGACTATCATGCGCACGTCGGAATCGAAATCTCCGCCGACTATCCATTTTAGATACTTTGGTTCGTTGAACATCAAGTCTTTGAGTTTTTCGCCCTTTTTCTTGCCGAAGTTGATCGTGAGCTCGCCGTCCTTCCAGCGAAGCATCCCGTTGCGGTCGGCATTTAGCGGATCGTGCGGCGCGAGATATTCGTCGAGTGCGGCGACGGTATCGGGGAGATCGTCGTAGCGCTCGAGCTGAGCCTTGAGCACGTCGAGCGTGGCGCGGGTGTCTGCCTCGGCGCCATGAGCCCCGGAGTGTTCGCGTCCGCAATAGTATTTGAGCGCGGCGGAAAGGTCGCGCGGTTCCTTCTTGTGATAGATGCGCTGCACGTCGATATGCGGTCTCGCACCCGCCCCGAAATTCATCCCCACGCGCGCAAACTCCTCTTCCAGCATCGGAATGTCGAAGCGGTCGGCGTTGTAGCCGGAAAGCGCGGCATCGCGGAAAAATTCGAAAATTTCCGCTGCCTTGTCGGCAAACGTCGGACAATCCTTCACGTCTTCATCGGCGATTTTGTGGATCGCGGTTGTTTCCTCGGGGATATGGATAGTGGGATTCAAAAGCCAGCAACGGCTTTCTTCGGTGCCGTCCGGCATTACGCGAATGGCGGCAAGTTCGATTATCCTGTCCTTGCGCGGCGAAGTCCCGGTCGATTCGATATCGAATACTACAAGCGGCTTGTCCAGTTTCAGACTCGGCATAGGAGATCGTTCCTGTAGAGTGCGCGGACGGCGTCGCAATCAAGAGTATGCCCGGCGCGGTAGCTTACCACCGTGCCGCAGAACCGGTCGGCTCCGGTAAGGGCCAACGCCGCCATGAGATCGAGCGTGGCACGATGCCATATCGGCTCGAGGAATTTTCCGTCCTTGGGGAAACGCGGTTCGGAATAAAACCGGTCTTTGCCGTGGATCAGGATATTCTTCTTGTTGTATCCCCAGTGGCGCGTGGCGGCAAAGAGCTTGCCGATCGTCATCGCCGCGAGATATTGCTGGTAGGTGCAATTGGTGCGCGCCTCGGACGCATAGCGGAAAGTTTCCGGCGTAACGTCGAACCGCACGCGCTGCTGACCGATAATCGTATTCCAGCTGATTGCGCAGTCGATGCGCAGATTTTTGGAACCGTTCTCGGCGGGAATGAAAAGCAGAAAATCTCCACGCTTGCCGCCAAAGGCGACCGGCTCCTTCACGGTCACATAAGTAGCGTCCTCTTCCGTCTCCACGATCTTCGCGTGCTCCACGGCCTTGATGAGCGGCAGCGAGGAAGCGTCGAACAATGGCGGGTCGCCGGAATTCACCTTGAGAAGCACGTTGTCTACATCAAGACCAAGCTTGAGCGCGACTATGTGTTCGACCATGCGCAAATAGTTGTGCGGAGAACCCGAGCGCATAACCAGATTTTGCGCACTCGTCCAGAGATTTGAGATGTCCATCTGGGTATCAAGCTGTTCGGGCAGATCCATTCGGCGTATCCACCAACCGGGTTTCACGCCTGGCGCAAAGGTGATCGTCTGCTTTTTGCCGCCGAAAAACGTGCCTACCCCGGCAACCGGCGCATCGAATACCAATGTGCGGCGCTTCGCGGGCCGGACGCATTCGGAACCTTCAGGAAGAATCCGTTCTTCGTCTATCGGTTGCGCCTTGAAGATGTCGTAGGCGAATTTGATGGACGAAAAATTGCCGAAGACCGGCTTGCCTATTTCGTAATTAATCTGTTCCATACGTGTAGTTTACCAAAAATACCAACTGTCTGTCAAGATGACATATATCCCAAGGGACAAATTGGTTGTCGCGTGCGCGACAATGGCGGCGGCAAGTCCGCGTCTCAAATAAAGCAAAAGATACACGATTCCCGCAATCGCGCCACAAATGAATTTGTCATGCTCTACCGCGAAAAGAAGGACGCAAAGCGCGAATGCAGCAGCCTTTGGCCAACTCTTCACGAGCCATCCGTAAAGCCAGTCGCGAAAGAAAAGTTCCTCCGCGACCGAAATCACGAAAGCGCTGCCGAAAAGTTGCATCCATATATCCGGCGGAGCGGATTTTGCCGCCGGCGACACCAAGCCAGAAACTTCCGGGAAGACCCATGCGACGAAGACCGCAAGCCCCGCGACAAAACCGAACAAGAGATTGCGGAGGACAGGGAACGAGGAGCGAGGAGCCGAGCGCAGCATGCTGAACACCCACGGCACCAGCAGGATGCCGCCGCATACGGTGCGCACCCAATATGGGAGCCCGGCCATCAAAACGACCATCCAGGCTATGTATGGCGCTAGCTTGCAAAAGTTTTCCATTCTCCATTCCTCAATTTCACCTTGAGCCGCCAAGCGTGCAAATAAAGCCGGTCGGCTTTTTTGCCGCCATATTTCAAATCGCCGACGACCGGATGGCCGGCATCGGCAAATTGCACGCGTATCTGGTTCTTGCGCCCGGTCTCCAATGTCGCTTCGACTTCCGTGGCCGTACGCGTCTCGCCAATCACCCGCCACCGTGTCACCGCAAGTTTGCCGCCTTCGTCCTCTCGAACGCTGCGCACCTTCATGGTCCGGTCGTCATCCTTGAGGAAACTGCGGTATTCCCCTTCATTCGCCTCCATCTTGCCGGAGACCCTGAGCCGGTATGTCTTTTCGGTGAGTTCGTGCCAATTGTCCCGATACCAGTTGGCGACGGCTTCGGATTTGGCGACCATCATCACTCCGCTCGTGCCGCGATCGAGCCGATGCACGAGCCACGCTCTTTTTTTGGATTTCGCCTGTCCCTTGCGAAGATAATCCGTCAAAAGATTCTCGACCGTAAACTGGCTTTCGCGCGCTTCGCGTCCGACAACCTTGGTGTGCGCGGCAAGAATGCCTGCAGGCTTGTCGATGACGATTATGTCGTCGTCCTCGTAAAGGATATCAAACGGAAGATGTTTGCTTCTTGTTTTCATCCGCCCTCTTCAAAAGTCCGTATCGATTCCCTTTACCTCCGGATCCAGCGAAACGCCGAAGGCAAAAAAGACGCGATTGTGCATCAGCCGCGCGAGCGCAAGGAAATCGCCGGGCGCGGCATCGGGCCCGCATACGATGACATTCGCGTGTTCGCTCCATACCCGCGCACCGCCCACCTTCAGTTCCTTGGCGCCTGCAGCTTCAAGAAGCCTTCCGGCGAAATCGCCTTCGGGGTTTTTGAAAACGCTGCCCTTTGTTCCGGAGGGAAACTTTCTGCGTTTGGCAAGATATTCCTCCGCGCCCGGACCTGACGACACCGGCTTCAAACGCACGTCTTCAATGACACCCTGAATATCGCTCGTGCGATATCCGAACTTGGGGACGATCCACTTGCCGTCCACTTTCACCTTTTCCACCAATTCGGAAATCGAATGTCCGTGCGCACCGGCATTCATCTTGATCCAACCGCCGATCGTCCCCGGAATCCCTGCCATCCAAGGAATACCCAGACTTGCGCCAGGCCGTCCGGCCGGGCTGTCTACCGTGAAGAACTCCTCGTTTGTCGCGAGGTCGCTTATCCAAGTGTTCGAGCCCATCCCGACCGGAGTGCGGTGCGGCGGCAAAATCCCGGAACCGACAACCTTCACGATATCCCCGGCACCGAGCACCAAAACCAAATCTCCTTCTTTGCGCGTAAGCATTGCATGGGTCCAAGCCTCGCCGCAACTCCTCGCGAGCGAAAGCGAGTATGCATGAGGAGATTCACGGAGTTCCTTGTAGAGATCTGCGATATCGCCACCCTCGACCGGTTTTTCGAACGCAGCGTAAGTAGGACACAAGACGACTTCATCCGCCCCGCGAAACGCCGCCGGAAAATATTTCAGCAACGCCTTGGTGCGCGAATAGCGATGCGGCTGGAAGAGCACCTTAAGCCGCCCTTTGCATTCGGCGCGCGCCATGGCGATGGCGCATGCCATTTCGGTAGGATGATGCGCGTAGTCGATATACACTCCGTCCGCGACACGCTCGAAACGTCTGTCTGGGAGTTCCGCAACAACCGCCGGAAGCGCCTTCTCGATTTCTTCCCTGGAATGTCCCAGTATGAGCGCCACTTCCATTGCCGCCCTCGCGTTGCGCCGGTTGTGCAATGCAGAAAGAGGAATATTCCATCCTTCGAGCGATAGGGTTTCGGCATCAACCACCTTCTTCGCATTTCTGCGCGCGGCATCGAAACAGGCGATATAGTCGTCTTGCGTTTTGAAATGGTCCGGATGGTCGTACTCGCAATTGGTGACGACAAGAATCTCGGAGCGATATTCCGCAAGCGTCCCGTCGGATTCGTCGGCCTCGACGACGAGCGGCCCTTTGCCGAAGCCGGCGACCGGGAAATCTCCGGTTTCTCCGCCGATCGCCCAAGCGGGATCGTCTCCCAATTCTTTTAGAAGCTTCGCGGTAAAGGTTGCGGTTGTGGTTTTGCCGTGAGACCCGCACACGGCAATCGTTTTGCGTGCGGCCGATACTTGCGCGAGCAACTCGCCGCGCATGATTGTCTTCCGCGCGGCGGCAAGCTCGGGCGAATCAACGGCCATCGCGGGCGTGGCCACGACGAGATCCGCAGACGCGACATGCGCCGCGTCGTGGCCGCAGTACACCTTGATTCCAAGCCTCTCCAACCACGCCGTACGCGGCGAAAGCGCGATGTCGCAGCCGTCCACATCGTGCCCAACGCTCTTTTCGAGCGCGGCAAGCGCGGCCATGCCAACACCTCCGATTCCGCAAAAATGCATCTTCATACTGTTATTATATCATAATTTTTGCTATAATATACAGTAGTAATTATGGAAAAAATATTTGTATTGATGGGCGGATGCTCGAGCGAGCGCGAAATATCGCTCCTGAGCGGACGCAATATCGCCGAAGGACTTCGGTCTGTGGGCAAATATGAAGTTGTGGAAATCGACCTCAAGGAAGAGTCGCTCGATGGCGTAAATCTTGCCGGCGCGAGCAAAGTCTACATCGCGCTGCATGGCGGCTGGGGAGAGTCTGGGGGCGTACAAAAGGCGCTCGACCGGCTCGGCATCCCGTATACCGGTCCCGGCGCAAAGGCGTCGCAGATCGCGATGGACAAGATCGCCACCAAGCGCATTCTCGATGCGCACTCCATCCCAACCGCGCCTTGGGCCACAGTCGCGGCAGATGCGCCTGTTTGCCCGCTCGCGCTGCCGGCGGTGGTGAAGCCGCCGTGCGACGGAAGTTCGGTAGGAATAACGAAAGTGTCGCACCCGGAAGAATGGCGCGGCGCGTTGGAGGCGGCCGCAAAGGCCATGTCTTCAAATGGCGGCGAAATTCTCGTCGAAGCTTTCATCCCGGGACGCGAGATGACGGTGGGCGTCGTCGGAGGCGAAGCGTTGCCGGCGATCGAGATCGTGACCCCAAACGGCTGGTATGGATACGACGAGAAGTACAACAGCGACGAAACGCGCTACACGTTCGTGGATGAAGAGGAAGCCAAACGGTTGAATCTTTCCGGGATCGCAATTGCCGCGTGCGATGCGATCGGGTGCCGCGGCGTAACACGCGTGGACTTCCGCGTTACGCCGGAAGGCAAGGTATATGTGCTCGAGCTCAACACCTCTCCCGGCTTTACTTCGCATTCGCTCGTGCCCAAAGCCGGCATGAAGACCGGCCTTTCCTTCGGACAAGTTTGCGACCTCATTCTTTCGAAAGCGAGTTGCGACCATGAGTAAACGAAAGCTCCGCGCCGAAAACAAAGTATCAAAGCCCAAAAGCGCAAAAGAGATTATCGTATTCCTAGTCATGGCGCTCGTCTGCACCGTGGCAATAGGATCGCTCTTCGCCTACAGGAAACTCCGCGATTGCTGGATCGAGCAATGCGTAATCAATGATCCGCAAATGCAGGTAGAGGTGGAATCCACCGGCAAGATGATCAAGGCGGAAACGATTAGAGAAGGATTCGACCTCCACCGCAAGGGCGCGAATCTGTGGACGACCGATTTCGCGCTCAAACGCAAGGAAATGCTCGACAAGTACCACACCATCCGCGACATCACGATCGCCAGACACCTGCCGTCCAAGGTTGCGATTTTCGTCACCGAGCGCGAACCGGTAGCGCGCATTAACCTCCAAGGCGCAAAGCACGAGAGTTTCCTTGTGGCCGACTCTGACGGCGTTGCGTTCAAGTACGCGCGCAACACCGGAGCCTTGCCGGTAATACGTGTTCCGTCCTCTCCCGGGCTCCCCAAAAGCGGCGAACGCATAACGGGCAACATGCTGGCGGCGCTAAGGCTCATTGAAGCCGCGCAGGAACCTGAGTTCCAGGAACTTGGCATCCTCGAAATATACACCGGCAAGACGGATTTCCTCTGGACCACGCTCGGCAACTACCAGCGCGCCAAGATCGCCTGGGAAGGCATGGAAGAGCCGTCGGACGCGACAAGGGAAAACATGATCCGCACCCTGCGCAACCTCCGCGATGCGATAAATGCGCATCTGACCGGAAACAACGTCATCTGGAACGCAACCGAACCCGGTAAAATCTACGCCGACACTAAGGAACCGATAAAATGAGCAGCACCGTATACGCAACTCTTGAAATTGGGACGTCGCGCACCGTCCTCGCCATAGGAGAGAGCGAAACCGGGGAAGAAATGAAACTCGTTACCTTCGCGTCGATTCCGTCGACCGGCGTGCGCAAATCGCAAATAATCGACATCACCCAGGCGACGCAATCGGTGCGCAGCGTAATCGGGGAAATCGAACGCAAAAGCAAAGCCGAAGGCGGATCGATCGACATCGCCAACGCGTTTTTGATCATAAACGGCGCACACGTGAACGCCACGCCGCTGCAAAGCGCGACGGCCATATCCGGGCGGAACGTAACGCAGGAGGATGTGGACCGGGTCGCCGAAAACGCACGGCAGATTGCCGGAGCCACCGGCGATCTCGCATCGCTGGACATTGCCGAGCAGGATTATGTCGTGGACAACATGGCGGGAATCCTGAACCCGCTGGGAATGTCAGGACGGGCGCTCAAGCTCAACGTTCTTCATCTCACCGCGGACAAAAACCGAATTCAGGACGCCAAGACCGCGGCGGACGGCGCGCATCTTGAATTGCGCGATCCGTTTTTCGCCTGCACTTGCGCTGCGGAAGCCGTGCTCGACACCCACGAAAAGAAAAACGGTGTCCTTGTCTTGGACCTAGGCGGAGGCTCGACCGGCTACGCGGTATACGAAAATGAAATACTCGTCGACGCCGGATCGATAGGCGTTGGCGGCGACCATGTGACCAACGATATCGCCCATGCATTTTCGTTGCCGCAATCGCAAGCCGAAGTAATCAAACGCCGCTATGCGCAGGCAACAGTTTGCAATGACGAAGAAACCGGCCGCATCGCGATTGCGCCTTCTTCCGCCGGCGGCGACGAACGCTCGATTTCCCACAGGGCGCTCAGTATCGTCGTCAATGCCAGAATGAAAGAATTGCTTGCCATTATACGCGAGCATCTGGAAGAGAAAGAACTCCTTTCCCGGATCCATTGCGGAGTCGTATTGTGCGGCGGCGGCGCCCAGCTCCGGGAACTCGACACGCTGATCAAGGAGGAACTCGGCATAAACGCTAAAATCGGGATGCCAAAGCGCATTTCCGGGATTCCCAAAGACGAATCGCCGGCGCTTTACGCGACCGCGGCCGGCGCTTTGCTCACCGCCCGCGCCGCATATCCCGAGGAGCGCTCGCTCTTCGACACCATCAAAGGAATCTTCAAATGAACGGCACGAAATCAATTCTCCTCGCGGGAATCGGGACTGCAGGATCGGCGATCGCACGCGAGATACGCAATGCGTTCGACGGCAACTTGCGCACCGTCATGTGCGATACCGATGCCGCTACGGCGCAAACTTGCGAACCGTTCGTTCTCTTGGGCGGCAACCGCCTCGCCGGACGCGGAGCCGGCGGCGACATCGTCGCCGGGCGCATGGCGGCGGAAGAGTCGGTTTCGGCGCTCGATCCGCAACTTGAAGGCGTAAGAATAGCGGTGATCGTGACCGCGCTTGGCGGCGGCACGGGCGGCGGCGCCACGCTTGAAACGGTAAAACACCTCGCCCGCAAAGGAATTCCGTCCATCGTTTTCGCCACCATGCCATTCACCTTCGAAGGCGACGATAGGCAACGCCATGCATGCAGCGTCATGCGAATGATCGAAGATGCCGCGAACGCAAGTTTCTTCATCCCGCTCAACGACCTAGCCGTCGAAACCGACAATATGAAGGAAGCCTTCGACATCGCAAGAGCCAAACTGGAAACCGGCATCACCTTTTTCTGGCGGCTTTTGGAGAATCCCGGCTTCCTGAGGCTCGATGCCGAACGTCTCCGCAATATCCTCTCGCGCGCAGGCCACGGCCGTTTCGCCGCCGTCGAGACCAGCGGCGAAAACCGCGCCCGCGAAGCGCTGGACAAACTGCTTGCTTCGCCTACCGTTGCACGCGGCACAGGCACCGTGCGCGCCATACTCTGTGGAATTCTCGCAGGAGACGATTTGAGGCTCTCGGAAGTGGGAATTGTCGCGAATGGATTGCGCAAGGCTTTCAGCGAACCGCTGCGCTTCGATCTCGCGACCGTCAACGACGAAGATTCGTTTGGCGGCAGAATCGCCGCGATCGCCATGCTCTTCGAGTCTGCGCCGGAAGATTCAACCGGAAACA
>JBGURT010000033.1:0-6672 GCA_045132115.1 Kiritimatiellia bacterium | reverse complement strand
AAGAGAATTTCCAGCGCGAGGCGCTAGACCGATATGGCGGCGTGGACAAGATGCCGGAGCGCGCCGGGTATGCGGAAAAATGGCGCGAGTTGGGCGAAATCAAGGACGAAATCGAAGAGCTGGAAGGCGTAGGCGATGTCGAAGACGAAATCGACATGCTCAGGTTCCAGACGGGCGAATTGAAGGAAGCGGCGCTGAGCGAGGAAGACGAGACGATCGGCGAACGGCAGATCAGGGCGGCGCGGATGAAGGACGCGGTGGAGGCCGCGAGCGAGGTGACGGAAGTTTTGGGCGGAGACGGCGGAGCGTCGGAACTGCTGGAGCGCTTGCGTCCGAGGTTCCGCACGCTCGCGAAGTTCCTCGAGACTGACGAATGGCTGGAGAGGTCGGAAAACATCCGTCTGGAGCTCGAGTCGCTTTCCGAGGATGTGAACCGCGCGGCGATGCGGCTCGAGGGAGCGGACGAAAATCTGGATGAGCTTGACGCGCGATTGACGCTTGTGAACAAATTGAAGCGCAAATACAAAGCGGCCACGGTGGCGGAACTCATGGCGACGCTGGAAGCGAAGGCGGCGAGGCTGGAGAAGCTGGAGCGGCGCGGAGAGCGGCTTGCGGAACTTAAGGCGCGGGAAAAGGCGACAAAGGCGGCGCTGGAGAAATCGGGCGGGGCGATCGGCGAAGCGCGCAGGAAAGCGGCGGCGAAGATAGGCAAAGCGGTGACGAAGGAGCTCAAGGACCTTGGGTTCCGGCAAGCGAAATTCGAGGTCGTCGTGGAGGCGGCGGAGATGTCGGCCAATGGAACCGACAAGGTGAAATACCTCTTCGAGCCGAATCCCGGGGAGAGCGTGCGCGAGCTGGCGGCGATTGCGAGCAGCGGCGAGGCGGCGCGGGTAATGCTGGCGCTGAAGGCGGTGTTGAGCGAACACGACGAAACGGACGTGATGGTGTTCGACGAAATCGACGCGAACATCGGCGGCGAGACGGGCGCCAAGGTGGGCGAGAAAATGCGCAAGGTGGCAGAGAAGCACCAGGTGATCGCGATTACGCATTTGCCGCAGAGCGCGGTGTTCGGCACACGGCATCTCAAGGTGGAGAAGCGCGTGGAGGACGGCAGGACGAAGACGTCGATCCGCGAGGTGGAAGGCGACGAGCGGGTGTGCGAGATCGCGCGCATGCTCGGCGGAGAGAATTTGACAAGTGTAATCAAGAAACATGCGGAAGAACTGATTAGATATGGAAAATGCGATAGATGACATATTCGGGGCAGGGCACCAGAAATTCTGTGCCGCACTCAAAGAAATCGCGGGCACGGAAAACCCGCGGGTAATGCTGGTTGCGGACTTCAACGTGGTGCAGCAGAATCCGGAACTGGGCGGGAAAATAGGCAAATGTTTCCAGGCGGGCGGAATCCAGCTTTGCGGGAAACCGGCGGTTTTGTCGGGAGGCGAAAAGATAAAGTCTGACGCGCTCGCGACGGTGATGCGTGCGATGCATGCGATGCTGGACGCGAAGATCGGGCGAGACGATATCGTGCTCGCGCTCGGCGGCGGCGCGCTGCTCGACGTGGCGGGATATGCGGCCAAGCAGATCCGCGGCGGCGTGAAACTCGTTCGGTTGCCTACGACCGTGGCGTCCATGATCGATGGCGCGTGGTCGGACACGGCGGCGGTGAACACGGTGAACGTCAAGGACGCGCTGAAGATCCCGTGCCGCCCGGAAGGTGTTTTCGTCGACTATTCGTTCGCGCGGACGGTTTTGGACGGAGTATGGCGCGCGGGGTTCGCAGAGGCCGCGCGGCTCGCGGCGGCCTGCGACGCGTCGCTGATGGATTTGCTGGAAAAACACGCCGAGGATATCAAAAATCGCGACTACGAAGCCATGCGCGAAGTCGTTTCGCACTGCCTTGAAACGCGCAAACACGGCTCTGCGAAAGAGATCGGCGAGTGGTCGGCGATGCGGCTGGAGACGATGAGCGGATACAAGCTGCCGCACGGCTACGCGATGACGATAGGACTCATGATAGATGCGAAATACGCAATGATTAAAGGGTATTTGAGCGAGGCGGAAGAGGCGAGAATCGCGAAGTTTCTTGTCGATTGCGGAGCCGCCGACGGCGTTGCGCACTCGGGGCACTTGCTCGCCCAGCCTGACAACGTGCTCTTCGGCCTGGACGCCTGGGAACTCTCGCACGGCAAGGCGTCGCTCAATTTCCCCGCCTCCGGCGCCAAGACGGTCGTCGAAGAAAAAATCGATCGCGAGGCTATGCGAAACGCGATAAATATGGTAAAATACTAAGGTATGGGAAAATATTCTTCGATTTGCGGCATGCGGATTGCGGTGCTTTGCGCGGCATTCGGCATGGCTTTGTCGGCACATGCGGTGCAAGTGTCGGAAGTCAAGGTAGAGACGCTCGACGACTTCGGGGGCGATTCGTCTTCGGTCGTGAGCCGTTGCCAGACGAAGGCCGGCGCCGAGTACGATCCGGTGATTTTGACGCGCGATGTCTCGTCGCTCAGGGATTCCGGGGACTACGAGGAGGTCGTTGCTGATGTCGAGCGCTCTAGCGGCGGGGTCGCGGTAGTCTTCAAGGTGCGGCGGAAAATGCGCTATCAGGCGCCAATCGTCGTCCAGGGCGCCGACGCCTTGAGCGAATCGAAAATCGCCGGAGAGTCCGGTCTGCGCGACGGATATCTTTACGGCGAGGGCGACATCGTGGCGGCGGCGAACCGCGTGAAGGCGGCGTATTTGAAGAAATACTATCTCGATGCGACGGTCACGCCCAGCTGGCGCATGATCGACGGCAACGATGCGGAGATTACCCTGACGATCGATGAAGGACGACGGCAGAAGATCAAAAATTACGTCTTCGACGGTTGCACGTGGGAGGACGACGATGAACTTCACGAGGCGATCGAGGACTATCCGTGGTGGAATCCAACCGGCTGGTTCATAGATTCGCCCACGAGCCCGGAGCAGCTCGCGAAGTGCTGCAGGAAGATTGAAGAGACTTACCGCAACCATGGTTACTTGGACGTCAAGTGCGAGATGCCTACGCGCCGCGAGCGTGAAGACGACAAGATCGACATGGTATTCAAGGTCGATGAAGGCGTGCAATACCGGATCGGGTCGATCTCGGTAACGGGCGTCACCAAATACGCGACGGAAGACGTGATCGCGAAGAGCGAGCTTCCGGAGACCGGCGCGATTGCGGGGCAGCAGGATCTCGACGACGCGGCGCACCGCATCAAGGTGACGGTAGGGTCCGGCGACCTGGGTCTCGCGGACACGGTCGTGGAGACGCAGACCATACCCGGCGAAAACGGTTTCGTGGATATAGTTTTCAAAGTTGCCGAGGGTCTCCCTGTAGTGATCAACGAGGTGATAATCCGCGGCAACGACTACACTAAAGACAAGGTGATCCGGCGCGAAATCGCGTTGGGCCCCGGCGACAGGATGCTTGAAGACCGCGCCGAGCGCAGCCAGAAGAGACTGGAGAACCTGGATTACTTTTCTCGTGTGAGATACTATCTTGAAAACGCCGACAAGGGCGTGAACGCGAACGGCGAAGAATACCGCAACCTCGTCTACGAGCTCGACGAAAAGAACACCGGCAATTTCATGATCGGCATTGGCGCGTCGTCGACGGATTCGGTCTATCTCTCGGCGGAAGTGAGCCAGGCGAACTTCGATCTGTTCGCGCCTTCCAAGCTTTGGCGCGGCGCGGGGCAGAAGGCGAGGGCGTACGCGCAGGTCGGCCCGAGAATCCAGACGTACGAATTGAGCGTCACCGAGCCTTACTTCCTGGAACGCCAACTGGAACTCACGACGGAGGTCTACCGCCGCGGCCGCTGGTATGACGATTACGACATCTACCGCACAGGTGGCGGCGTGACGATAAGCTATCCCGTGAAGTTCTGGCCCACATGGCCGACCTTCGGGCGCTTCGGCATCCGCGGCAGTGTGGAATACATCAACTTCGACGACGTGGATCACGGTCTCTGGACGTGGAAGGGCAAGACGCAAGATTGGCTCAGGTACGAAGAGCACGAATACGACAAGGCGGTTGAGGCGACGGCGCGAATCTTCTGGAGCCGCGACACCCGCGACAACTTCAAGTATGCAAAGAGCGGATCGAGGTCCAACGTGTTCGCCGATTTCACCGGCGGCGACAACAATTTCGTTCGCCTCGGGTTCAGCCACCGCAGCTACTTCGAGCCGGTCAAGCGCTACAACCACACGCTAATGGCGGG
Source organism: Kiritimatiellia bacterium (assembly GCA_045132115.1). Lineage (GTDB taxonomy): Bacteria > Verrucomicrobiota > Kiritimatiellia > RFP12 > UBA1067 > UBA1067. The sequence goes on along the minus strand of JBGURT010000033.1, from coordinate 2,422 downwards.
AATTCGCGCCGAGACCATATTGGGCGACGACATCCCGATCTACGACCGCATGTTCTTGGGCGGGCCGCGCACGATCCGCGGCGTCGAGTATCGCCACGTCTCGCCGTTCGCGAAGGGCCGCAACGGATCGGACGACATCCCGTGGGGCGGCCAGACGCTCTGGCTGGTCAACGCCGAATACACGATCCCCGTCGTGAAGATGATCCGGCTCGCGGCGTTCACAGATCTTGGCGCCGTGGGCGAGGACGAGTTCGATCTCGACTTCTCCGACAACTTCGCGTGGTCGGTGGGTCTTGGGGTGAGAATCGACCTGCCGATGTTCCCGATCCGGCTGGACTTCGGCTTCCCGATCGAAAAGCCTGATGACGCGGACCGCGAGGTGTTCTCGTTCATGGTGGGCTACGATTTCTGATTTGAAACAAAAACACAAACGGCAAAAACAGGAAAACGACATGAAGAAAGTTTTGATGATGGTTGCGGTAGCAGGCGCGGCGGCGTTCGCGCAGGCCAAGACCGGCACGGTGGACATGCTCAAGCTCGTGAGGAACCACTCTTCCTACGACACGAACAAGACGCTCCTCACCGAGACGCAAAAGGATTACCAGAAGAACATCGACCGCATCAAGGACGAGATCGACTCGCTGCAGGAGGAAGGCAAGAAGCTCACGGAAAAGGTGCGCAACCCGATGTTGGCGGCGAAGGCCAAGGAGCAGCTCGAGAAGGAACTCGAGGCGGTGCAGAGCAAGTATATCGCCGCGCAGCAGAAGTTCCGGTCTGAAGCCATGCGCAGCGAACAGGAGCTCGCGGACCTCGAGGCCAGGCTTTTGAAGACGACGACCGAAGACCTCCAGAAGAAGATTGCGGCCTTCGCCGAGGAAAACGGCTACGAGATGATCGTCAACGTCACGGCGTGCCCCTACGCCTCGCCGAAGATCGACGTCACGGCGGACATCTTGAAGGCGATGGGAGTGGACGCGGAAAAGGCCCGGGAGTGGACAGATGAAGGCAAGTGAACTCGCTAAAATCCTGAACGGATCGCTCGAAGGCGAGGATGTGGAACTCGTCGCCTGCGGCGGACTCGAGGAAGCACGCAAGGGAGACTTGAGCTTCTGCAAGGATCCCAAGCATGTCAAACTCGTCGAGACCACGAAGGCCTCGGCGGTGTTGCTGCCGCACGATTGGACGCACGGTGCGCCGTGCGCGATCATCCGTGTGGACGATCCAAACCATGCGTGTATGGCCGCGGCGAAGATCTTCGCGCCGCCGGAGCCGGTGCGCGCGCCGGGAGTGCACCCCACCGCGGTCGTGGATCCGGAGGCGAAGCTCGGAGCCGGCGTGCATGTAGGGCCTTGGACGGTAATCGAAAAGGGCGCGGAAATCGGCGACGGTGCGGTGATCGAGGCGCAGGTGTTCATTGGCGAAGGCTGCAAGGTCGGCGCGGGGACCCACATTTATCCGCAGGTTACGCTGCGCGAGGGCACTATCGTCGGCAAGGGATGCATCTTCCATTGCGGCGTGAGGCTCGGCGGAGACGGCTACGGCTTCAACAACGGCCGTCGCGAAGACGGTAGCGTCTATATCGAAAAAATCCCGCAGCTCGGGATAGTCGAAATCGGCGACGGAGTTGAGATAGGGTCGAACACGACAATCGACCGTGCGCGTATCGGGCGCACGTACATCGGGCCCATGACGAAGATCGACAATCTCGTGCAGGTCGGGCACAACGTGAAGGTCAAGGGCTACTCCGGGCTCATCGCGCAGAGCGGCATCGCCGGATCCACGGAGATCGGCTACGGCTGTCTCATCTGGGCGCAGGCGGGTATCAGCGGCCACATCAAGATCGCCGACGGCGTGCAGGTCGGTCCCCAGGCGGGAGTGCCGCAGACGCTGGACGGAAGCGTGAAGTATGTCTTGGGCGCGCCTGCCGAGAGCATGAAGGATTTCGGAGCGAGAACATTGCTGCCGAAAATGTTCCAGAAACTCAAGGCGGAAGTCAAGGAGCTCAAATCCAAGGTCGCGGAAATCGCGGGCAAAACGGAGCGCTGAAAATGGCGGAGAGAATCGCGGTATATCCCGGAACGTTCGACCCGATGACGCTGGGGCATTTCGATTTGATCCAGCGCTCGGCCAAACTCTACGACAAGGTGATTGTCGCGGTAGCGGCCACGTCGACCAAGACCGGAGCGATGTTCGATTGCGAAACGCGCATCGGGATGATTGCGGCGGATGTCGTCAAGGCGGGAATCAAGAACGTAGACGTAAAGCCGCTCGATACGCTACTTGTAGATTTCTGCCGCCGCGAAGGCGCCAGGGTAGTGATCCGCGGCGTCAGGGTGTACAGCGATTTCGAGTACGAGTTCCAGATGGCGCTCACGAACCGGCGCATGGCGCCGGAGATCGAGACGCTGGTCATGATGCCCAG
>JBGURT010000032.1:0-11525 GCA_045132115.1 Kiritimatiellia bacterium | reverse complement strand
CCGCGCAGGAGTTTTACGACTTCGCTCCCGATGGCACCCGTAGCGCCGGTCACCAGAACACAATATCCGCTCATCACGAAACCTCCTCGAAGAACCGGCGCGCCGGTGCGTTGCGCGGCGTGGGGACGAAATCCAAGGGCAAGGCGCCCATTGCCTCGAACAGTTCGCGCTCGTGGCCGCGGTTCATCGCCCGGCAGCTGAGGACGAAGTCCGTAATCCTGCCGCCGCTCGCGACCGCGAATCCCACCAGCCCCAAATCGCCATGGCGGTCGCGCGTGCGGAGCGTCTTGAAGACCGTATCGGGATCTGCGGCGATTTTCATTACGTCCTCCACCGTCCAGCGGCGAGTCGTAAAATTGAATTGGTTGGCGCGCTGCGAGAGTTCCGCCACACGCCCGTATTCGTCCGCGCGGATGTCGTGGATTTCCGTCTCTATCCCAAGCGTCTCGAGATATTCGCCGTAGCGGGCGAATTGGGCGCGGTAGGAGGCGGTGCGCGAAACCCCGTCCGCACGGAACGCGCCGCGGATGGCGTCGGGCTCGTCCGGAGAAAAGACCGCAACCTCGGGATGCGCGGCCGACATCTTGGCGCGCTCGACTGCACGGTCGTCCACAAACACGAAACTCTCCAGCCCCAGATTCAATTTCGCCGCTGCGAGCTCCAGGTTGCCGGACTTCTCCTCCCAATCGACATATTGGAGAATGAAGTCCTCTTCCTTCAAGACCATGTTCTGGCGCTTCCACACCGGCGCGACATCGGCAGGATTGTTGCGCGAGAGACCCACAAGCAAAACGCCGCCTTCTTCAAGTTCCTTCGCGAGCGACTGCAATCCGGTCTCCGGCACAACGCCATTGGCGCCATCCTCGCCCACGATCCCGCGCCACAGCGTATTGTCGTAGTCGAGCGCAAGCACCTTCTTGACCGAAACCGCGCCGCGAATCCGTGCAGCGAGGTATCTGAGGCCCGCGAGCGACCACGGCGAAAACGCAAGATGCATCATCCGCCCGTCACGGTATTCCGCTCCGGGCGGAGTCTTCACGACGATCGTGCCGGGCGGCGGCTCGATCTCACTCTCGCCGTAAAGCGCGAGCACGGTGAAATCGCAGCCGGCAATGGACGGCTCCAGCAGTTCTTTGACGTATCCTCCCACCCCGGGCGCTTCGACAACCTCGAACTCCCTCCTCAGTTCGGTCGCGAGAAGTTGCGTGGAAACGTCGGAAAGGAGCTTGAGGCGCGTCATGGCAGAAGTTCGTAGAAATCCCTTGCGGTCTTGAGCCGCACGATGCGCTCGATCGGGATCGAGACGCCGTACTCGGCTTCGGTCTCCATGACCAGCTTGAGGTGCATTACGGAATCCCAGCCTTCGAGTTCTCCGCAAGCGTCGTCCATGGAGAGCGTCTTGACGCCGAGAATGGCGGCGGCGAAAGCGAGAAAAGATTCCGGCGAAGTCTTTTTCACAATACGATCCTCGCTGCGGCGGCGGAAAGACCGCCGCCGAATCCGGCGAGCAGAACGCCGCCACGGACACCAGAACCAAAAACCTCCTCAAGCCCCAGCGCGACCGATGCCGAGGCGCAATTGCCGGCCATATCTCCCGTAATTACGACGCGGTCGTCAAGTCCCAAAGATTTCGCGAGAGACTTCGCCATATAGACGTTGGCCTGATGCGGCACGAAGGAAGCGACTTCTCCGGTGCGCGAAACGAATTCCTCGAGGAACAGGCGCACATCGTCGGCCACGAACTTGAACACGCCAAACCCGTCCATGCGCAATTTGCCGCCCTCGACCTTGAGCGCATCGACGCGCGAGCCGTCGGAAAGAAACGCGAAATCGATCTTGCCGTCTGGATCGGGGCGGACGAGCGTGGCCGATCCGGCGTCCGAAAGGAGCATCGCCGTGGAGGAGTCGGCAAAAGCCGTTTGCACATCGCCATCCAGCAACAGCACGCATTCCCCGGAATCGGCGGCGAAACGCGCGGCGAGATAGAGACCATGGATGTAGCCTGCGCAAGCGTGGGCGAGATCGAACGCAGCCGCGCTCTGCGGGATATCCAAGGCCGACTGCGCGAGATGCGCATTGCCCGGCATGGCCATTTGCGGAGTGAACGAAACCGAGACCACCGCGCCGATTTCACTTGGCGCGACACCAACCGACGCCATCAAATCTTTCGCCGCCGCGACGCAAAGCGAAAGCGAGGTTTCGCCATTGGCGGCGACATGGCGCTTAAGGATGCCTGTCGTCTTCACAAGCGCCTCGGCGCGGTCCGGCGCGACGAGGCGCGCGGTCTCGAGATTGTCCACTTCTATCGCGCCCAGCCTAGTGCGCACGGCGGCGACCGAAGCGCCGGATACCTGAACGAGATTCATTTCAAAAGCTCCAATTCCCGCGCCGTCAAGTCGCGCCATTCCCCTGGCCGCAGGCGCCGGTCGAGTTCGAGCCGTCCCACCGCTACTCGCTTGAGCGTGAGCACCACGAGATGCGCCGCCGAACACATATAGCGAATCTGGCGCTTGCGCCCTTCCTTGAGGACGAATTTGAGGACTACGGTGTGGTCCGGGAAAACATGCACTACCTCTACGGGAACAGGACGGATCACATAGCCATCGGGCATTTCCACGCTGCCGCGCAGAATTGCGAGCTTTTCTTCCGACCACCTGCCCGCCACCTTGACGATATACGTCTTTTCGTGCTCGTAGCGCGGATGCGTGAGGCGATTTACGAGATCGCCGTCGTTGGACATGAGCATCATGCCCTCGGAATCCTTGTCGAGCCGGCCGACCGGCACGAGACGCTCCGGGATTTTGCCGGCGATGATATCCAGCACCGTCTTGCCGCCAAAGTCGTCACGCCGCGAAGAAATGACGCCAACCGGCTTGTAGAGCATTATGGTGCGCTTTGGTTCTTCCGCGGCGATTCGCCGACCATCGATGCGGACGCACACAGCGGCGGGATCGAACCGCGCTCCCGGCTCGCGGACTTCCGCGCCGTCCACGGTCACGCGCCCTTCTCCGATAAGCTCCGCCGCGCCGCGCCTGGAGGCGACGCCGGCATGAGCGAGGATATTCTGCAAACGCTCCAGCATCTCAGGCGCAATCCTTGGGGTTGCCGGTCGGCACGCCGACAATGCCGGTCGAAAGTCCGGTCCTGACCATCACATAACGACGCTTGCCGTCGGCATCGATCAGCGTCGCCGCCGCATCGAGGAACCGCACCCAGTTTTCCGGAACATAAGGCTCGGTGCGGTTCTTCGCGCAAAGGAATGCGGCGATGTAAAGATCGTGCGTCGCAGCTACAAGGAGTTGGCGCTTGTGGCGGGTATCGAGCCATTTTTCGAGCGCGTCGCTGGCTTCGTAGAGACCATTGAAGCCCGGCAGAATGCCTGTTTCCATGTAAGTCTTGCAGGCGGGGAAGAAGTTCTCCACTTTGAAAACCTCGAGAACCTGCTGCGTATCGCGGTAGTAGAACGACTCGTTGCCGAGGCACGGCGCCTCCTCGATCTTCGCGGCGGCAAGCCCCATCCCCGCGGCGATGAGCTCCGCGGTCATCGTCGTGCGCCGCAATGGCGAAGAGACGAAATCCGTATCGTAGCGAAATTCCTTGAGGCTCTCGCCCAAGAGCCGCGCGGTGCGGCAACCTTCTTCGGTCAGCGGCAACGAATCGCCGAACGACGGGTCGTCGGGGTCCATCTTCGGGCGCTCGGCATGGCGCACCTGCAAGATGACGCGCGTACCCTTCTTGAGTTCGTCCTTGAGTTCTTCGAGCGTCAATTCCCGCGGCAGCATCCTTCAGTCCCTCGCAAAAGACAGAACGCCGCAATTTTCGCCCACGAAGTAGGAATCGCGGATTGCGCGATAAACGTATTTCTTGGCGCGGGCGACAGCGGCGGAAAGATTCTCGCCAAGCGCAAGACACGAAGCGATCGCCGACGAAAGCGAGCAGCCGGTGCCGTGCGTCGAAACCGGATTTTCGATTTTCCGGGCGGCCACCTTGACCGTCGTTTTGCCGTCGAACATCACGTCCACCATAAGTTCGCCTTCGGCATGGCCGCCCTTGACGAGCACCGGCACGCCAAATTTGGCGTAGAGCGCACGTGCGAGCGCGGAGGCGTCATTCTCGTTCTCCATCCTTGCGAGATGGCGCGCCTCGGGGAGGTTTGGCGTGATTAGCGCGGCAAGCGGGATAAGCTCTTTCTCGAGCGTCTCGATGGCATCGTCCTCGATAAGCTTCGCGCCGGATGTCGCGATCATCACCGGATCGACCACGATCGGGAAATCCGCGCCCTTCAAAGCCTTGGCCACGGCGGAGATTATCGCCTTCGAGGGCAGCATTCCGGTCTTCGCCGCGCGAATATTGTATACGCCTTTCACCGCCGCGATTTGCGCCTCCACGAATTCCGGCGGCGGATTGTGGATCGCCGCAACCCCAAACGGATTCTGCGCTGTAAGCGCCGTAAGCGCCACGCAGCCATGAAGCCCGAAATCGTGCATCACCCTGAGGTCCGCCTCGATTCCGGCATTCCCGCCGGAATCGCTTCCCGCCACCGTCAGAACGCAAGGTTTCATGTCTTTCCCGTCCATTTCATTTCGCCTTCATTACGATCATCGAAAAATTGTCCGACGCCCCACGCTCGCGCACCAATGCAGATATGTTCAGAATGGCGTCCTCGGAAGCAAGACAGCGCCCGATTTCATCATCGCCCAAAAGCGAATAGACGCCATCGGAGCAAATGAGAATCCTGTCTCCCGGCACGACATCCAGCATCTTGCGGTCCAATTCCAGCCGCTCTTCCATGCCTACGGCGCGCGTAAGCAAATCGAGCGTGGAGAGGTCAGCCACCGACATCGCGATCATGCGCTCGAAATCATTCTTGGGGATTTGCAGCGTCCCCTTGGCGACGGCGTCGATAGCATTGCGCACCGTATGGTCGCAGGTCACCAGCCGGATTTTCCCGCCGTGCAAATGGTATATCCTGCTGTCCCCTATCCACCCCACCATGACTTTGCCGCCGGGCGATGCGAGCACGAGCGCGAGTGTCGTGCCCATCATGCGGTAGCGATGCGCCTTGGCGTAGTAGAGGATTTTTTCGTTCGTCGTCTTGATCGCGCGTTCGATCTCGCCGCGGGTTTTCGCCCCGTCCAGCGCATCGCACATCCAGCGCGAGGCAAGTTCTCCGTGTGCGCCGCCGCCCATGCCGTCGGCTACGGCGAAAAGCCCGTCTTCCTCGCGCACGAGGATCGAGTCTTCGTTGTTTTTGCGCACGAGTCCCTGATCGGAAACGGCGGAGACCTCGAAAACGGGCTTCATTTCATGAGGTAGTCGTGATAGTGCTCCTCGATCCTGAACTCGCTTTCCAGCGAAACCGGGACGTCGAGAAAAAAGAAATCCATCTTGGTGCGGGTTTTTGCGCCCGGTTCGACATAAAGCGTATGCCAATATTCGTAGTCCAGGCATCCTGCGGCCGAAGAAGCATCCTCGCGCTGCATGTAAAGCGGCAAGCGATACGCCAATTCCTCGAACGACAGCTCCCCGTTCTCTTCGACCGGCCAAAGACATTTCCCCGCGACCGGCAAAACCGCGACCCGCGCCGCCTTTTCGCACATGAAATCGTTCAGCCCCACGGCCCTCGCGCGAGCCGCGCGAGCCGCCGCGTGATTGAGGAGCATTTTCACCGTGAGGAGCCGCGACAGCCATAGCATGGCAAGCATAAAGGCGGTGATGAACACCACCGCCAATAGCGACTCGACCATCGCCTGTCCGCTCCTCAAAGCGTATTATTCCCCTAGCGACTTGATGGAATCTTCGCTGATACTCTCGGCCGCGGACCTGGCCTTGGCTCCCTCTTCGATGGAGAGCGCCTCGGCGGCACCTGCGGTCTTCTTGCCGATCGCCCGCGCGAGGAAGGTGAACACTGCTATGAGCGACACCGCAATGAGACACACGATAATGATGTATTCGATCATCGTCTGGGCTTTGCGCATCTTGGCTTTCATGTCTTCTTTCCTTTTTTGTAGTGGCTTTAGGGGCAATCGAGCGCGATCAGCCCCGTTGTCGTTTCGGCATGGCGATGGACCGCCGCCAGGCAATGCCAGAGAACCGCGGACAACGCCGCTATCGCCAGCATCACGAGGACGTATTCGACCATCGCCTGTCCGTGCCGCATTGTTATTCCCACTCGATCGTCGCCGGCGGCTTGGGGGTTACATCCCAAACCACGCGATTGACGCCCTTGACCTTCGTCGCGATCTTCTCGGCGACGCCGGTCACGAACTTGAACGGCAGCTCCACGATCCCAGCCTTCACGAACTGTGCGGTCGTGATGGCGCGGATTGCGATCACATAGCCGTATGTGCGGGCATTGTTCTTGACGCCCACCGCCTTGACGTTCGTCATGATCGCAAAGAACTGCTGCGCCTTCTTGTCGAGCTTCGCCGCCGCCATCTCGGTGCGGAAAATGCAGTCTGCTTGACGGAGAATGTCCAGTTTCTCCTTCGTGAGCTCGCCTATGCAACGGACCGCGAGACCCGGACCCGGGAACGGCTGGCGCATCACCATCTCCTCGGGGATCCCGAGAAGCTTGCCGACCTTGCGCACTTCATCCTTGTAGAGATACTTGACCGGCTCGACGAGGCCCTTGAAGATGATGTCCTTCGGGAGGCCGCCAACGTTGTGGTGGGCCTTCACGGCCTTGTGTCCGCCAACGCCGGACTCGATGATGTCGGGGTAGATCGTGCCCTGCCCGAGGAAATCGATATCGCCCGTCTTAGCCTTGAGCTCGCGCGCCACATCCGCGAAAACGTTGATGAATTCGCCGCCGATGCATTTGCGCTTGAGTTCGGGATCGGTGATACCTTTGGCCTTCTCCAGGAAACGCGCCTCGGCGTCGATCTGGATGAGGTTGATGCCGAACTTGCCCTTGAACACCTTCTTGACTTCCTTCGCCTCATTAAGGCGCATGCAGCCGTGGTCCACGAATACGCAAACAAGCTGCTTGCCGATCGCCTTGTGGAGCAAGACCGCGCACACGGAAGAATCGACGCCGCCGGACATTGCAAGCAGCACCTTCTTGTCGCCCACCTGTTTGCGGATTGCTTCGATTTCAGTCTCGATGTATTTCTTGGCGTTGAAAGTCTTCCCGACCCTCGCCAGTCTTTCCTTTTCGGCCTGGTTCATATTTCTCCTTTTGGAGTTTCAAGAAACTTTTCCTCCGCAGAGTCTCGGCCTGCATTCCGTGCAGGCCGCAAATCGCGGATCTAGATGTATTATACCAAAAATCCCCGCGAAATACAAGTGCTTATGGCAAAAGGAGGAGAAAACAGAGAACAAAAAAAAAAGAGCGGGGAACAGGTCTTTTCCTGTTCCCCGTCTCGACCTCCGCAGTCTTGGCTTAGGAGGTTCTCTTGCCTATGCTCTGGCCGTATTACTGAGCCGGAGGCGGGCAAGGGCATTTGCCGCACGGAGCCTTGATGAGCTCGACGCCCTCAAGCTTGGCCGGATAGCCGGTCACCGTAGCTTCGGACTTGTCGAACACGACATAGCTCGTCTTCTTGACCGTGTAGCGAGTGCCAACGAGAGCGTCGCAGCCGTTCTGCTCGCAAGCCTTGGAATAGGCGCCGTTCTTGGCGACCACATCCGAGCTCTTGATCGGACGCACGACATCGTCGGTGGCATCAGCCCAGTGGGTTACTGCAGGATCGCCGATAATGATAAAGCCGCAGATGCCCATAGCGTTGGCCGTAGCCGTGACCGGAGTCTCGCCCACGGAATACTTTTCGCGCACAGCATCCTTGATTACTTTCGGCCTCAAGCACGCTTCGCCGCCATCGTTCTTGTTGACCGTGATGCAACCGCACATAGCCGTAGCCACGAGCGCCGCCGCTATCATTTTGTTCATTTTTCGCGTTCCTTTTTCCGGAGCGGACTTTTGTTTTCCTTCTTCCGCACCCACGGAAGAAATTCCGTTTAGAAAAACATAATCCACTGCCGACGCCGAGTATTATACCATTTTTTCGTCCTCATGTCTACACAAATATATAAACAAAAAAAAAATGCGAGATCGGAAATGGGCAATCAAATCTCTTGCGTCTTGTGCGGATTTATGGTATAATACGTGCCATCTATTCATGAAAGAGCCATTCAACAGGACGATAAAAGTATTCGGAAGCACCTACTGGCGCTCCTGGTGCGCGTTTTCCGGCGCGTGGCGTCCGTGGTTTGGCTGATTGAACCCCATAAGGTATGCAGCACGACAAAAGCGGCCCCGCTCCGGAAAACGAGCGAGGCCGTTTCAGTATATGCACATTTGAGATATTACGCGGAGAAACCAAAAAATGAAAAAACTGACTGAAGAAGAATACGCACGACGCGCGGCCGCCGCCGACCGCGTGGCGGTATTCGAGGAATTCCTCGCCGACCGCGAAACCCCGGTTGCGGCGCTGTCGCGCCTCGATGGCGAGGAGGAGGGATTTCTGCTGGAGAGCGTCGCCGGCGGCGAAACCCGCGGACGGTACTCGTACCTCGGCCTCGAACCCTGCGGCTGCGTCAAAGGCGAAGGCGCGCTAGACGAGCTCCGCGCGCGTTTCGCCTCGCTGCGCTACAATCCCGCCCCGGAGTTGCCGTCCTTCCAGGGCGGCGCGGTTGGATATGTCGCGTATGACGCCGTAAGGATCTTCGAGCCGCGGCTTAAGACGAAGAGCGACGAACGTACGCCTCCGATGTTCTTCCTCGTCTGCGACAAGTTTCTCATCTTCGACAATGTGCGCGGAACCGTGACGATAGTCGTGATTGCGGACACGGCGCGGCAAAACGCATACGGAGAAGCCATGGAGGAAATCGACCGCATCTACGCGAAAATGCTCAGCGCGGAATCGATCGCCCGCGTGTCCCAGACCCGCAAGACGCGCTCCGCCAAAGGCCCGACCGCCGAATTCGCCAGCGAAATGTCGCGCGCGGAATTCTGCGCGATGGTCGCCAAGTGCAAGGAAGCGATCGCCGCGGGCGAAGTGATCCAAATCGTCCCGTCGCAGAAGTTCCTCACGCGCTCGGGCGCTTCCGACCTCGCGCTCTACCGCGCACTCAGGATGATCAACCCCTCGCCCTACAACTTCTTCATGCGCCTCGGCGGCAAAACGCTGATCGGCTCCTCGCCCGAGGAACTCGCCAAGCTAGACGGACGCACCGCCTCCACCGCGCCGATCGCAGGGACGCGCCCGCGCGGCGCAACGCCCGCGCTCGATGCCGCGCTTGAGCGCGAGCTGAAGGCGGACGAAAAAGAGAACGCGGAGCATGTAATGCTCGTGGACTTGGGACGCAACGATCTCGGGCGCGTCTGCGAAACGGGCAGCGTCAAGGTTTCCGGCTTCGCCCATGTCGAGCGCTACTCGCATGTGATGCACCTCGTGAGCAACGTCACGGGAACGCTCGAAAAGCAGCACGACGCATTCGATCTGCTCAAGGCCACCTTCCCGGCCGGAACGCTCTCGGGCGCGCCAAAGGTCCGCGCCATGGAACTCATCGCCGAGTACGAAAAGTCGCCGCGCGGCGTCTATGGCGGCGCGGCAGGCTACTTCTCGCTCACGGGCGACATGGACTTCGCGATCGTCATCCGCACGCTCCTCAAGGACGGCGAAACCATCATGATGCGCGCCGGCGCGGGAATCGTGGCCGATTCCGACCCCGACAAGGAATACGACGAAACCGTCAACAAATCGAAAGCCGTATTCGAGGCCGTAAAGTTTGCGGAGGAACTGCAATGATATTGATGATCGACAACTACGACTCCTTCACGTACAATCTCGTGCAGATGATGCGCGCGCTCGGCGCGGACATGAAGGTGGTCAGAAACGACAAGATCGACGTAGCCGGAATCGCCGCGCTCAACCCCGAGGCGATAGTCTTCTCCCCCGGCCCGGGCAATCCAGATTCCGCAGGCGTGACGCTAGAGGCCGTCAAGGCGTTCGCGGGCAAGGTGCCGCTCCTCGGCATTTGCCTCGGGCACCAGTCCATCGCCAAGGCCTTCGGCGGACGCATCGTGCGCGCCAAGCGTTTGATGCACGGCAAAACGAGCCGCATCCGCCACGACGGCAAGGGGCTTTTTGCGGGACTGGACCAAGGCTTTGCCGCGATGCGCTACCACTCGCTCGCGGTCGAGCGCGAATCGCTCCCGGACTGCTTCGAGATCTCCGCCGAAAGCGAAGACGGCGAAATCATGGGGCTTCGCCACAAGACGCTGCCGATCGAATCGCTCCAATACCACCCCGAATCCATCGGCACTCCGCAGGGCGTAAGGCAGCTCGCCAATTTCCTAGAGATCGCCACGGGGCGGCGGACGCGCAAGACGCTGCCGCAGTCGGTCCGCAAATCCGTGATCGCGCGCGCTCTCGATGGCGCGACGCCGGGCGAAGAAGAGTCTGAAGGCTTCTTCGCGTCCATCCTCGCGGGCGAAGTTGGCGAGCCCGAGCTCGCCGCGTTCCTCACCGCGCTCGCGCGCAATCCCGTGACCCCTGAAGAACTCGCAGGCGCGGCTCGCGCCATGAGCGATGCTGCCGTCAAGGTGGATCTCGGCGGACTCGATGCCGTCGATATCGTCGGCACGGGCGGCGATGGATCGAACTCTTTCAACGTCTCCACGACCGCCGCATTCATCGCCGCGGGCGCGGGCGTTACCATCGCTAAACACGGCAACATCGCATCGACTTCGCTGTGCGGCTCGGCCGACGTCCTGGGTGCGCTCGGGCTAAATCTCGCGGCAGGCCCTGACAAAATGGCCGAATGCGTAAAGCGCACGGGCGTTGGATTCCTCTTCTGCCGCAATCTCCACCCGGCGATGCGCTTCGCGGCGCCGGTCCGGCGCACTCTCGGGTTCCGCACCATCTTCAATCTCCTCGGACCGCTCACGAATCCCGCCGGCGCGAAGCGCCACGTCATCGGCGTGCCGCAGGAGCAACTGACGTCAGTCCTTGCCGACGCGCTCGCCAAACTCGGCTCGAAGCGCGCCATGGTCGTGTGCGGCGCAGGCGGGCTCGACGAGATAAGCCCGGATGGCTTCACCTTCGTCTCGTCGCTCGACAATGGACTCGTGAAGAAATCGCTGCTCGATGCGGGCGCGGAATACGGCCAACGGTTCCCTCTAGACGCGATCAAAGGCGGCGACGCCCAAGAGAACGCGAAGCTGCTCCTTGGCGTGCTTAACGGCGAAGACCGCGGAGCGCGCCGCGCGGCGGCCGTGGAAAATGCCGCGGCGGCGATTCTCGTCGCGGACAAGGCGGCGAGCTATGCCGACGCCATTGCGATAGCCAAGGAGTCGGTAGATTCCGGGCGCGCGCTCGCCAAACTGAACGCGATGCTGGAGGCGATGCGATGAGCGATATTCTCGAAGAACTCACGGCAATGCGCCGCAAAGACGCAGAGCTGCGCGAGGCGCAAGTCACGTTCGACGAGATGATGCACCGCGCCGCCGCCGCGCCCGAGCCACGCGATTTCATCGGCGCGTTCCGCGCCGCGCACGCGCCGCGGGTCATCTCGGAATT
>JBGURT010000031.1:0-2204 GCA_045132115.1 Kiritimatiellia bacterium | reverse complement strand
TTTTCCCACGAGCAGGTTTTGGCATCTTTCCCCGGTTTCGACCGCGGGAATTATGTGTCTTGGCTGGGCAAGGGTTATATCAAGCGGCTTAGGCGGTCGTGGTATGCCTTTGCGGATGTGGCGGATACGCCGGGAATTGGGGAGTACTTTGCGGGCCGGATCTATGCGCCGAGCTACCTGTCGTGCGAGCACGTGATGGCGCGCGCGGGGTTGATTCCGGAGTCGGTGGTGCAGTTTACGTGCGTCACTTCGCTCAAGACGGCATCGTTCAAGAACGATTTCGGCGAGTTCTTCTACCGAAGCGTCAAGCCGGAGCTGATGTTCGGCTACCGGGTGGAGACGGTGGGCGGGGGCTTGCCGGTCAATGTGGCCACGCCCGCCAAGGCGCTGTGCGATTTTCTGTATCTCAATGCGCAGTACGACACGCCGGAGGAGATCGAGGCGCTGCGGCTGGACGCGGATGTGCTCGCGGAGTTGGCGTCCGGCGGCGATCTGGATAGTGTGGCGGAGCGGTTCGGCTCCCGGGCGCTCAAGCGCAGAATCAAGTTGGCAAAGGAGGTGTATTCGATATGATCTCGCTCGAATCGATCAAGGGGTTCTTTCCGGAGGAGTTGCGTTCCGGACAGTTCGCAAAGCACATCCTGAAGGAATATGTGGAGTGTCTGGCGCTGGAGTGGATCGCCCGTAGCCAGTGGGCGCCCAAGCTGACGTTCATCGGCGGAACGAATCTGCGCCTTACGAATGGCATCGACCGGTTCTCGGAAGATCTCGATTTCGACTGCAAGGGGCTTGCAGCCGATGACTTCGTGCGCTTCACGGACGCGCTGGTGGCGTACTTGCGGCGCAACGGCCTTAACGCGGTAGCCAAGGACAAGGAGTCGGACCGCTTGACGGCCATGCGCCGGAGCATACTTTTTCCGGGGCTGTTGCACGAATTGGGTCTTTCGGCGTTCCAGGAAGAGCGCTTCATGATGAAGGTCGAGGCGCAGGACCAGGGCCGGGAATACGCGAGCGTCAACGCCGACATCCGGCGATGCGGATTTTTCTTTCCCGTCCGGGTGCCGAACGAAGCCACGCTTTGCGCCATGAAGCTGTCGGCGCTCTTTACGCGGGCCAAGGGACGCGACTTCTACGACGCGATTTTCCTGTTGCAGCGCACGGAGCCCGACTATTCGTTTTTCGCCAAATCGCATCCTGAGATAACGGATCTAAAGTCGCTCAAGGCGGCGCTCAAGGCCAAGGCGCAGTCGGTCGATCTTGAGCAAAAGCGGCGCGATGTGGAGCATCTCTTGTTCCGGCACGAGCGCGCTGAGCTCGTCACCCGCTTCCCCGCGTTCGTCGATGGGCTGTAAAAAAGGAGCAACCCATGAAACCCTTTGCACGAATCAACTTGTCCTCCGCCGCTCTGCGCAGGGGGAGAGGGAAATGTTGCCAATGTGAAAATGTTGCCAATACCAATTCCAATTGTCAATGAAAGGAATAACGGAAATGAAGAAAGTGATGATGACAGTAGGGGTTGCGGCGATGGCTGCGGTGACGTTGGCGGAGGCGCCGGTGCCGAGCAAGGCCACGCTGAGCGCGCTCGACAAGGGCGTGATCGCGATTGTCCACTTTGGGCCGAACACGTTCACGGGCCGCGAATGGGGATATGGCGATACGCCATCTTCCGTGTTCAACCCGCCTAAGCTCGATGCCGCGCAGTGGGTGGCGGCGGCGAAGGCCGGCGGCATCCGCCGCATCGTGCTCGTCTGCAAGCACCATGACGGCTTTTGCCTCTGGCCGAGCAAATACAACAAGGACTACACCGTGGCCAATACTCCGTGGCGCAATGGACGCGGCGATCTCGTGAAGGAGGTGCGCGACGCGACGCTGGCCGCCGGGCTCGAATTCGGTGCCTATCTCTCGCCTTGGGACCGCCATCATGCCGAATATGCGAGACCCGCCTACACCGAATACTTCCATCGCCAGTGGGCGGAACTGATGCAGGACTACGGCCCCATCTCCGAGATCTGGCTCGACGGCGCGAACGGCGGCGATGGCTGGTACGGCGGCGCCAAGGAAACGCGCAAGATTCCCGCGGCTCCCGTCTACTACGACCACCCGCGCCTCTTGAAGGCGTTGACGGCCAAGTATCCGCTCTCGACGATCTTCGGCATGGATACCGACCGCACGCTGCGCTGGCCGGGCAACGAACGCGGAATCGT
>JBGURT010000030.1:0-9754 GCA_045132115.1 Kiritimatiellia bacterium | reverse complement strand
CACGCTACCAGCGTTCGTTCTGAGCCAGAATCAAACTCTCAGAAAAAGAATTTCGAGATTTTCCAATTTGCTCTCACACAAACATCTACTGTTTCTCAACCATCGGCTTTCAAAGATCGGTCGCGGTTTCCCGCGTGTTGCCCTTTGCGGGGCGAACAATCGGATATTATACCATAAATGCCGCCCGCAAGTCAATAGGGTATTTTCAAGAATTTTCAGGCGTAGCTTTGCTATATATTTGCCACATATACAAGACACCATGACCGGAAAAATCTACAGAATGTCTTTCCTGTCTGACAAACCGGGGGTTAAGGCCATGCGTCAAGGGCTGACGGCCCGGGAGGCGCGAAGCCAGACGATGCGGTGATCGCTCACCCCGCCTTGCGATCCTAGCGACGGATACTCGCCGGAATCAAGGCCCTTGAGGAAAATATAATCTAGCGTCGTATCAGGCCAACGACCTTTCCCTGGATGCGTGCCGCGCAATTCCAAAGGCACGCCGGCCCATGTGTTGGAAAACCCGGACCAAACAAGAATATCAGCCGTCTGCTCACCCTTGAATTCACCGGAGAACGCATCGAAATTGAAATCTCCTGCAACTACCGCGACCGGCGAATCTTTGGGAAGTTGTTTTGCCGACTCTTCGCGCTTGCGCCTGTTCAGAATCTTGACGCCGTCATCCTTGCCTGCGCCATAGTTGCTTTTAAGGTGCACGCAAATGCAGTCGACGACTCCATCTTCGCCAGCGTCTATTTTAGCGCGCACATATCCGCGCGGCGGATTGCCCTTGAGACCCTTTGCGCCATGAAAGTATTTCCATTCGTTTTCTTCCACGGGAAGATCGGTAAGGATCGCGCATTGTTGCCACCCTGTGCGGCCGTCATAATTGCGAAACGACGAAACCGCAGCGACCTTAAGGCCGACACGCCCGGCGAGATTGCTCGCGCACTGCGCGTTGCGGACTTCCTGCAGGAAAACGATTGCACGCGGCTTGAGCCCGTCTTTTATTTCTTTGGCGGCAGACTCGTAATTGCGCTCGGTCACTGCGGGCGGCGCATTGTGCTCCGCGCGACCCGACGGAAACCACTTTAGGTTCCAGGTGCCGAGGAGTACCTCAGCTAATAGGAGCGGAAGAATCAGGGTTAGGGTTCGAGGGTTGAGCGTTCAGGGACGAGGGCTGAGAGGTTTCAAAGCGCGTCGGATTCTTCGCCATGAATTCCCAGGCGAACGCCCTGTAGGCTTCCGCGCCCTTGGAATGGGGGTCCAAAAACACTACCGGCACGCCCATGGAAGGCGCTTCGGAAACGCGCACATTGCGCGGCACCATCGTCTCGTACACCTTGTCGCCAAAGTGCGAACGCACTTCGTTCATGACATCCTGCGTAAGCTTTGCCTGGGCGTTCACCATCGTAAACACTATGCCGTTCAAATCCAGCGCGGGATTTACCGACCTCTTGATGCGGTCTATAGATCCGGTTATGAGCGCCAGTCCGTCCATCGCGAGGAATTCGGCCTGAATGGGAATGAGCACGCTGTCGCAAGCGACGAGAGAACTCGTCATGACGATACCCAGAGACGGAGGACAATCGATGATAATGTAGTCGAAAACTCCAGACTCTTTCACTGGCCTCAAAGCGGCGGCAACCATTTCAAGCCGATCTTCACGCGCACCAAACTCGAGTTCCGCGCCGGCCAAATCCACTTCCGACGGAATGACATTGAGGTTGCTCCACTTGGTTGGCTCTATGACATCCTCGATCTGCTTTTCCCCGAGCAGCACAGGATAAAGCGAAACGCCGGGCTGCTTCTCGAGCCCTAGCCCCAAGGTCGCGTGCGCCTGAGGATCAAGGTCCACCACGAGCACCGTGCGCCGTCTGGCGCTCAACGCCGCCGCAAGGTTCACGACAGTGGTCGTCTTGCCCACGCCGCCCTTCTGGTTTGCGATTGCTATTGTTTTTGTCCGTCGTTCCATAGCTGACTCCCAAGTTCCTTGATATTCCCCGCGACGCTGCGCTCCACCTCGCGACGCCACACCTCGACAATCGCAATATCCCACGGATCGTCCTCGCCAACCACGACCGCAGAGAACGGATCGCGCTTGGCGACTACCGCCTGCTTGACGCGATCGGCCACGGCCGCGAGCGAATCGGTCACTATCTGTTCGCTGAAATTGTCGGTCTTGAAATGGTATCCGTAGCGCAAGATGCGCAAGTATTCCTGATGTTGTTTGAGGCTCTCTATATATTCGCGCGCCGCGGGCGAAAAACCTTCGGCCTCGATATGGGAAAAGTCCGGAACTATGACCGCGGGTTTATGCGCCTGGAGCCGACCGGTGCGGATGCGCACCTTGCGCGGCGAATCCGGAAGTTCACTCACAAGATGGTAATTGAAAATCGTATCGCCGAAGGTTTCCAGGCGATGCGACGGCGCGACGAGCACATTCACATGAGTCGCGGCATACCAGCGGTCGTAGTTGCGGTCTTTGCTCACGCCTCGTTCTTTCCGCAGCACTTCTTGTACTTCTTGCCGCTGCCGCACGGACAAGGATCGTTGCGCCCGATGCGCGGCGTCTCGCGTATCATGGGCTTTTCGCCGACAAGTTCGCCATCGGCGAATTTCCAGCCACCATCTTCCTTGACGAACTGCGAGACCTCGTGATGGTTGCAGAATTCGCCGCGAGCGGTGTAGAGCGCGCGGAACTCCACTACACCATGTTTGTCGTCTTCGCCGCCGCCTTCGGTTTTGATGATTTCGAGCCCGTGCCAGGCAGCCGCCTTGGACCAGGCGCGCGAAGACGCCTCGTCAAACTCCTCCTGCACGGCGCGCGTCGCGCTGGACTTGAGAAACTCGATGTCTCCGGTTACATAACTCGCGTAGCGCGCACGCATCAACGCCTCGGCCGTGGGGGCCTTTTTCTCCCCGGAGATTATCGGTCCGCAGCATTCTCCAAAAGTCTTCCCGGACTTGCAAGGGCATTCGTTATTCGATTCCATCTTCGTCTACCTTTGTTTTGCGTGTGGTTTTCTTGTATTTTACCATAAATCCGGCCAAAATGAAAAGAAGAAAAACGATAAAAATTGGTTTGTCGCCAAGCATGACATAGAGCGTGCGTGGAGATTTTTCGCCTGCGGGAGCGAGGAATACGCGATCGAACATGGTGCCGCGCAAATCCGTAAGCGGCCGACCCCGAGAATTTTCGAGCCAAGTCGCCACTCCATCCGGAGCAATCACCCCGGTGACGCCGGAATTACCCACGCGCACTACGGCGAGCCCGGTCTCGATCGCGCGCGCTATCGACTGCCACGCATGCTGCACCGCCTCTTGCGAACCGCCGAACCAGCTGTCGTTCGTGATGAACACGAGCGCCCTCGCACCCTTCTCCGCAAGACTGCGTATTTGCGCAGAGTCGGTATCTTCGTAACAGATCGCAACACCATAGTCGCCAAGAAGTTCAAGTTCGCCCGGCCAGCAACTCCCAACCGGAGCGAAACGCTGCAATGACGGAAAAGTCTTATCGAGCGGGATAAACTCGCCGAAAGGCACGAGATGAACCTTGTCGTAGAACAATGTACGGTCTTCGGTATAGAGCGCGGCGGAGTTGTAGACCTTGCGGGAATCGCCATGGCCGCGCGAAACTCGCGTGCCTCCTGCAACTACTTCCGCCGCGCCGGTTTGCCGCCGCACGTTCTCGGCGAAGATGTGCGCGTTAACGCCCTCTAGCCTGCCGAATTCCGCCATCGCGCTCTCAGGGAGCACGACGAGATCCGGCGCAAGCAGCGAAACGTTCGCGAGCAGGTTGGAATAGGCTTCGTCAGGATCTTCCGCCGCGGACTCGTCGAAGATGCAAGGGAAATTGCGCTGCACGAGCGCGACCTTGCGTTCCTCGCCATTATCGAAACTGCACTTCAGACGCTTGGCGACATCTTCGCCGCTGAACGAATAAAGGGCATATACGATCGCAAGCGGCAGAAGCGTCTCGAGCGCGGTACCGCCCTTGCGGAAGACGCGCTCTGCGACACCCACGATAGTGCCGTTTACGAGCACGACAACCATTGAGAGAACATAGACGCCACCCCATGCGGCAGGCGCACCAAAACCCGCATTGACCGCAACCGTGCCCAATTGATTCCAGGAAAATCCGCCTAGAAGGCGCGAGCGCACGATTTCAAGCCCGGCCCACAAGATGGGCTCGGCCACGACAACCGCAACGAGCCTGAACCAATACGACTTTCCGCGCACAAAATCCCACATGGATTTGGCGAGAAAGCCATAAGCCGCAAAATATAGCGCACAATAGGCTGAAAGCGCCACAAGCCCCAGCGCAACGAGCGGCCAAGGCCCGCCATTCTTGACGATTGCGGGCATCCAACTCAAAGTCGCGAGCCAAAAGCAAAGTCCATTCAAAAACCAGATGAGGACGGCGCGGCGCATCGAGCCCGAGCGGCGCGACAGCCACATAAGCGGCGCGAGCGCGAAAAGCACGTCTACCTTTTCCGCAAGCGGAGGGAACGATGCCCACAACAAAAGCGCCGGCACAAGCCACAACAGCCTAGCGTATTTTTCAACCAGCCTGAGCATCATCTTCTTCTCCTGGATCCCAACTGTAATCAAAGCGCGTGCCGCCCGGCCATTCGCGCGGCGCAAATTTTGTCGTCACCCAAATTCCGCCAATAGTGAAAACGGCAAGTTCGCTCTGTGCCTCGGGACGCGTGACCGAAATGAAAAGCGGCGTTGATTGACGCGCAAGAAATTCTACCTCGAATCCGCTCGCCTTGAGAAACTCAAAATTTCCCGCGTTGTTTTCCGGGCTCGCGACAAAGCGCTTGACGCCTAGATCAGAAAGCAGTTTCAGCGCATAGCGGTTGAAGGCGTAAAGCGTCCAATCCGCGGTTATGTCTTTGGCGCCAAGCATCTTGAGCATCCTCAGCGTCGCGAGATCTGAGGCTTCGAATTTTTCGAAGCCCGCGCGCATGAGCCGCTTCACATTGTTTCGCAATGCGTTGAATTTTTCCTCTGGCGTCCAGACCGGCATCGCGATACGCGCATCGTGAGGCGTCGAAGCGAAATCCCCAAAGCCGATCGAATAGACGACTTCGTCCCAATTTCCGTCCGGCACGACTTGTCCGGAGCGAATCTTCACGACCTTCATTTCATCGCCTCCACAAGTTTGCGGCGAAGGCTGTTCAATAGGCTCGCGGGAGCAAATAGCCCTTGAGAATCTTCCACCTCGAGCGATTCGAGCCGGAAATCCGTATCGCCCAGTTTTTCGAACGCCTTGCGCACGGCCGCGGCCGTTTTCTCTGGGTGTTGCGCCTTTTCGAGTTGCGCGACCTCGCGAACCATCACATCCCCGGAAGAGGCTTCTATAAAGTCTTTGGCTATACGCACCTTCACGGCAAGCGGAATTATGCCGGGATAATCGCTGCGACGGAAACCCGGCACCGGGAACATGCGCTTTACCTTGTTGCTCATCGAACAATATACGGCGTCGCCGGGATTGATTTCGAGATCCGGCGGCAAAAGCACTTCCACATCACTTCCTGCGGCAACCTCGAAAACCGGCACGCGCGAAATGGTCTGACGCATTTCCGTTATGCCCATCCCGAGCGGCTTGCCCGGGGCGGCGAATTGGAGCCCGTCATGGCGCTCCAAGGCACGAAGCGTATGGAATCTCAGCCATCGCCGCCCTTCGCGATCCTTCGTCACGCGCTTTACCGTACCGATCTTAGTACCCAGATGCCCGAGCGATCCGGGATCGATGACGCGCTCCTTTGGTTCGCCATCGAAATAGAGTTTCGTCGTGCGGCGAGAAAATACGGTTTCGAGATCGGCCTCGCCAAGAAGACCACGATAGTACGACACTACGCTCGCCACATACAATGGGCTTTTCATGCGCCCTTCGATCTTGAGCGAAGCGATGCCAATCTCCTCAAGACGTTTTACCGCATCGCGACCAAGCCGCAAATCTTTCATGCTGAAAGCGAGCGTTTTGCCGCCCTCGGCCGTCTCGTACGGCAAACGGCAGCAGTATGCGCAGCAACCGCGATTGCCGCTTCTGCCTTTCTCCATCGCCGAAAACAGGCAAAGCCCGCTCACAGAATAGCAAAGTGCGCCGTGAATGAATACTTCGAGTTCCACGCCGCATCGCTTCTGGATGGATTCTATCTCCCTGAACGACAATTCGCGCGACAGGACTACACGCTTGAACCCCAGTTCTTTGAGCGCGAGGACGCCTTCAAGGTTGTGCGCGACAAGTTGGGTAGAGGCGTGGAGAACCAGCGAAGGGAATTTTTCGCGGCACAATGCGACGAGTCCCAGATCTTGCACGATAAGTCCGTCCGGCCCAAGCCGTGCAAGCTCAGCGAGAATGCGCTCGGCCTCGTCCATCTGGCGATCGTCGAGGATGGTGTTGAAAGCGATATAGACTTTTTTGCCCTTGGCCCGCGCAACGCGCAACAGGTCGGAAAGCGACGCTAGCGTAAAGTTCTTGGCGAACGCCCGCGCCGAAAACCCCGTGAGCCCGCAATATACAGCGTCGGC
This sequence comes from Kiritimatiellia bacterium, assembly GCA_045132115.1. GTDB lineage: Bacteria > Verrucomicrobiota > Kiritimatiellia > RFP12 > UBA1067 > UBA1067. The sequence continues at coordinate 3,214 of JBGURT010000030.1, read as the reverse complement.
TCCCGCCGCGAAAGCGGTGAGAGCCGTATCGAAGTCGCCTGCGGGCGCAAGGAGCTCAGAGGCCATTGAAGTCCAGCGTGGCGAAGTAGTCGTCAAGCGTTTCGGCGCGACGGATCTGACGCACCGAGCCATCGCTCTGCAAGAGCAATTCCGCGCTACGGAGCTTGCCGTTGTACTGGAATCCCATGGCGAATCCGTGTGCGCCGGCATCGCAGATGACGACAAGATCGCCCGGCGCCATAACGGGCAACACCCGCTGAATGGCGAATTTGTCATTATTCTCGCAGAGCGAACCGGTTACATCATAGACGCTCGTCTCGCCGCTCTCTTCCTTGCCCGGCACCACGATTTCGTGGTAGGCTCCGTAGAGTGCAGGACGCATCAGATTGCTCATGCAAGCATCGAGCCCGGCGTAAAGACGATACGTATTCTTGATATGGCGCACGCGCGATACGAGATAACCGTAAGGTCCGGTGATGCAACGCCCGCATTCCATGCAAAGCCGCAGCTTCGGGAGCCCTTTGGCAACGATCAGTTCCTTGTAGGCTTTCTCGATCCCGTCTCCAACGTATTCAAGATCCATCGCCTTCTGGTCTGGGCGGTAGGGAATGCCAATGCCGCCACCGATGTTGACGAATTCGAATTCGATGCCAATCTTCTCGGAAATCTCCCCTACAAGCGAGAAGAGAAGTTTTGCGGTGTCGATGATATACTCTGGGTCGAGTTCGTTCGAGGCGACCATCGTATGGAGACCGAATCTCTTTACCCCTGCCGCCTTCATCTGCGCGTAGCAATCAAAAAGCTGCTCGCGCGTGAAGCCGTATTTCGCTTCTTCCGGCTTGCCGATTATGGCGTTGCCGCCCTTCAAAGGTCCTGGATTGTAGCGGCAGCACATCACGCGGTTCGCCCAACGTTCCGGCGCCTTGGGAGCGTCTGCGGCATCAAGGACGTTATTGAGGAAATTCCAATGCGTAATGTCATCGAGATTGATGATCGCCCCTAGTTCATACGCCTTGACGAACTCCTCCGCGGGAGTGTCGTTCGAGGTGAACATGATATTCTCGCCGGTATTGCCGACCTTCTCGCACAGGACAAGCTCGGCCATCGACGAGCAATCGCCGCCGAAATCGTACTCCTTCAAGATCTTCATGAGGTGCGGATTGGGACACGCCTTTACCGCGAAATACTCCTTGAATCCCTTGTTCCACGCAAAGGCTTTCTTGAGCCGCTTGGCATTGTCACGAATCGCCTTTTCATCGTAGATATGAAAAGGTGTGGGCCAAGATTTGGCGATTTCTTCAAGCTTCGCCTTGTCGAACGGAAGTTTACGCATTTTTCTTTACCTCCAGATCGGCTTTGAGGCCGTTGATGTCGGTCTTGCCTTCGCCCGGGGCGACGGTTTCCACCGCCGTCGCAAGCGTCTCGGTCTTGATGTAGTCAAGGTGCGTAGCGACCGCGGCGGCGATTTCTTCGCCGGCGGCGATTTTCACCGTTATGCGGTCGGTCACCTCGAAATCCAGCTCCTTGCGCATAGACTGGATGTGACTCACGAGTTCGCGGGCGAGGCCTTCGGAGACGAGCTCGGCGTTGAGTTCCGTATCGAGCGCAACCACAATCTTGCCGGCGTTCGCGACTACGAGTCCGGCCTTGGGGCTACGCGTGACGAGCACGTCTTCCTCGGCGATTTCGATTCCCTCGATCTCGCGCGGCATTTCCTTCGCGGCGGCGATCGCGGCGGCTACCGCCTTCATCTTGCCTCCGCACTTGCGCCCCAGAGTCTTGAAATTCGCCTTGTAGGAAACGTCGCAAAGCTCCGTTTCGTCGGCGATCGCGTCCACTCGCTTGACGTTCAGTTCGTCGGTTATGAGCTCCTCGAGTCCGGCAACTTCCCCACCGGCAATCTTGATCGCCGCGAGCGGCTGGCGAACCTTGAGGTTGTTGTCGGCGCGAAGGCGCCGCCCCAGTTCCACTATACTCTGGACCTGCGCCATCGCCGCTTCGAGCGCCACATCGCGCGCCGCGTCGTTCGCCGACGGAAAATCGCAAAGATGCACGCTCTCTGGATCGCTTTCGCCTTTCAGGTTGCGGTAGATTTCCTCGGCGATGAACGGCGTGAACGGCGCCGCCACCTTGGCAAGCTGCACAAGCACATACCTGAGAGTGCGGTACGCGCAGAGTTTGTCGCCATCGTTCTGCGACTTCCAGAACCGCCGGCGGCTGCGACGGATGTACCAGTTCGTAAGATCCTCGATGAACTTCACGAACGGACGCACCGCCTTCTGCAAATCGTACAAATCCATCGCCTTGGTGACGTCTGCGATCAAAGTCTCCATCGACGACACAATCCAGCGGTCGAGCACGTTTCCGGATTCCGGATAAACGATTTCCTTGTCCGCAAAGCCATCAACGTTGGCATACGTCACAAAGAACGAATACGCATTCCACCACGGAATCAAAAGGTCGCGCATCAACTGCTTGACGCCATTCTCGCTGAACTTGAGATTCTCGGCCTTCACGACCGGAGAATATATCATGTAGAGGCGAATCGCATCTGCGCCGTATGTCTCAAGCATCAGATTGGGATCGGGATAGTTCTTGAGGCGTTTGGACATCTTCTTGCCGTCCTCGGCTAGAACGAGTCCGTTCACAATCACGTTCTTGTAGGGTGACTTGTCGAAGAGACACGTTCCCAACACCATGAGCGTATAGAACCAGCCGCGCGTCTGGTCAAGCCCTTCGGCGATGAAATCGGCCGGGAAGAACTGGTCTACGCCATCTTCCCCCATATAGTGCTGCTGCGCATACGGCATCGAACCGGACTCGAACCAGCAATCGAGAACTTCAGGCGTGCGATGATATGTCTTGCCGTCCTTTTTGATCACGACCTTGTCCACGAAATGCTTGTGGAGATCGGTCACTTTGACGCCGGAAAGCTCCTCGAGCTCCTTTACGCTCCCCACGCAAATCATATCCGCAGGGTCGTCGTCGTTCACCCAAACCGGAATGCAACTGCCCCAGAAGCGGTTGCGCGAGATGTTCCAGTCGCGTGCTTCCTCGAGCCAGTTGCCGAAGCGCTTTTCGCCAACATAGTCCGGCGTCCAATGCACTGCGGCATTATTCTTCGCCAGACGCTCGTGGAGATCCTCCACTCTCACATACCACGCGTCGATCGCCCTGTAGATGAGCGGCGTGTCCGTGCGGTCGCAATAGGGAT
>JBGURT010000029.1:0-3181 GCA_045132115.1 Kiritimatiellia bacterium | reverse complement strand
GGTGGCAACCTCAACGAATCGAATGTCGATCTTCACGCGGATCTGATGGCGTTCGAGGCGGCGTACAATGCGCAGTACTTCAAGGGCGCGGAAGTTCACGCCACCAGCAAAATGGTCGAGAACGACATACGTGCAATGCTTGCAAGGAGGTTCTGCCCGATCACAACTGCTGAGCTCAACGCACAGCTCGCGCTCCGACTCGAGCAGGGACTCAAGAATCTCAATGAGCTCAAGGCGAAGCGTGATGCGCGTATCGCCTCCGAAAAGTATGCCGAGCTTCTGAAGACGATCGAAGCGGAAATCTCGCTTGACCAGCAGATTGCAGTTATCGAAGAGACGATTTGCCTCCGCAAAGGCTGCGATTTCAACGCGACGCTCGGCAATGCGGCGCGTATTCTCCGTTTGATGAAGAAGGGTGATGAGGTATCTGCGGATGATGCGACAACGTTGCTCTTGGCTGCGGTTTCGGTGAATCTGCCTGAACTCGCCAAAAAGTCGTTCGAGCTTGGAGCGGAGATCAATGGCGTTTCCGCTCGCGATCCACGCAAGCGCACAGCGCTTCTCGTCGCTATCGAAAGTGGCAATCTTGGATTCCTCGATACGCTCAACGAGAAGGGCGCGCTGCAGACTGCACTCGACGCAGAAGGCAATACTGCGATTCATTATGCTGCCAAGCGTGGAACGATTAATCTCGTTAAGGTGCTGGCGGAGGTGGTCGATGTCAAGGCGGTGAATGCTCGTGGCGAGACGGCGCTATTCGCGGCTGCGCGGCGCAATCAGCCGGCGGTGGCGAGCGCGCTCATCGAACTTGTCGGCGAGGAGGAGCGCAAGGCGTACGTTGAGATTGGAAACGATATTGGCCTTACGGCGCTCTCCGTTGCCGGGATGTCTGGTTCCGTAGAGGTGATGGACGCTCTCGTGGCGGCAGGCGCGAAGATCAACAACGCTATGCTCGTAGATGCGGCGCTCAACGACCGCCTTGCGGTCGCCAAGTGGCTCGTTGCACAGGGTGCAGATGTCAATGGCGAAAACGTGATGGCTGCTGCGTTCGGCAATCCCGAGAACGAACACGACACCGAGACTTACAAGTTTCTGGTGTCGGAAGGTGGCGTGGCGCTCGAACGCGTGCACAAGTGCCCGGAAGTGAAAGTTCCGGCTACCAACACGACAATCAATATAGATTGTAATTAACGCATAGCGCCTTGTAAACGGCGAGCGTGGCGGCGAATCGGATGCAACGATTCGCCGCTTCCTCTTGTTTTTTTGGCGGATTTTTGGTATAATATGCAACCATGACAGCAGAAGAGCAAGCCAAGAAAATCGCGGCGGCGCTTGAAGAGCGCAAAGGCGAGGATGTCAAGATCTACGATGTGCGCGGAAAAAGTTCGCTGACGGACTTTTTCGTGGTTGCGACCGGCGCGGCGGCTCCGCACTTGAAGGCGCTCGTGGCCGAAAGCCAAGCCGCCATGAAGAGCGAGGGCGTGGCTAGCTACCGCACCAGCGGCGACCCGGAAAGCGGCTGGATAGTCGTCGATTACATCGATGTAGTGGTGCATGTGTTTTCTCCCGAAGCGCGCGCATATTATGCGCTGGAGAAACTCTGGGCGTGATTTGCTCGATAAAAATCATTAAAAACGTCTACGGCGGCGACGGGCTGGGAAGGCTCGGCGACGGTCGCGTCGTGTTCGTCCCGGGCGCCTGGGCCGGAGAAAAAGTGAAGGCCGAACTCGTGGAAGAGCGGCGCGGATATGTGAAGGCGAGGCTTGTCGAGATCGAAGAGCAAAGCCCTGAGCGGCGCGAATGGAAAGGCGTCGAAATCCCCGGCATGGTGTACCGCGAAATCTCTCCGGAAGGCGAAGAGCGCGCGAAGGGCGAGCAACTGGAGGAATTCCTCACGAGGGCGAGAATCGAACACCCCGCGCCGGTGCAGATCAAGACCGAAAAGAAGCTCAACTATCGCAACAAGGCGACGTATCATTTCCGCAGTCCAGAGCGTGGCGGCAGGGATTCGGGCATGGAGTTCGGGTATCGGAAGGAAGGGTCGCACGAGATTGTGGACATGAATGACGATCCGCTCGTTTTGCCGCAGATCAACGAAGCCCTGCCGGAGATACGCAAGAATGTTTTCGCGCTTCTTACCCAGGGCGCCGAGCCGGTGCGGCGGCAAACCGCGCAGAAAGAGACGGTGACGGTCCGGTATTCGGAGTTGAGCTCAGTGCAGTGGTATCTGGGGAAAGACGGCGCTCGCGGCGGCGAAGTGATGAGGGAGCGGACGTGCGGCAAGGTGTTCGAGGTGCCGCTAGGCGGTTTCTACCAAGTAAATCCGGAGGCGGGCGAGAAACTGGCGCAGGAAGTGGCGGCGATTTATGCGCGGCATCGGGAAATTGCGCCTAATGTGCTCGATCTCTATTGCGGCGTAGGGGTGTTCGGGTTGTTGTGCGGTGCAGAAAAGGTCACAGGAATCGAGAGCGGTCGCGAGGCGATAGCATGCGCAAAGCGGAATGCGGGAATGGGAGACCGGGAATCCGGGTCGCAGGGCCGGAGGAACATGGCGTTTTATTGCGAAGAAGTCGGCCGGAATATGCGCCGGATCGGGATTGGAAGCGGGACATTCGTAATCGTAGATCCGCCGCGCGGTGGGCTTGAGAAGGGCGTGGCGGAATGGCTGGCCAAATCGCGTGCGCCGGTAATCGTGTATGTGAGCTGCGACCCTGCGACGCTGACGCGCGACCTCAAAACGATTACGCGCGGCTACGAGGTTACGCAGGTGAAGTGGATCAATATGTTCCCGCGAACGGCAAGATTCGAAACCGTGGTTACGTTGGTCAGAAAATGAAGTTTCTTGTCCACACGTACGGATGCCAGATGAATGTGCGCGACTCCGAGGCCGTGGAAGCGCTGATGATCGCCGCAGGCCACGAAAAGGTGTCGGACGAGAAAGACGCGGAGCTGGTGATCGTCAACAGCTGCACGGTGCGGCAGAAGGCCGAGAACAAAGCGGTCGGCAAAATGGGCTACCTTTGCAGCACGGGAAAGATGACCGGGCTCATGGGGTGCGCGGTGAAGCGGCTTGGCGCGGATGTATTCAAGATTCTGCCCAAGCTCGATTTCGCCGTGGGGCCAAGGGCTTTCGGGCTGATACCGAGGATTGTCGAGGAGCTTAGGGAACAGGGAACAGGGA